>NATI01000028.1 GCA_002085265.1 Candidatus Omnitrophica bacterium 4484_49
CCCAGGCAATATATCCTCCTCTATTTATATGAGAGAGCACAACCTGGGGATGAAGAAGAAGCGAGTGAGGATAATTAAAAGTATCATAATTTATTATATCCAGAACTGTGGTCTCATTACCTCCTCCCACATTAGCAGAAGAAGAAAAAGCCCCCCCGATTTTTCCATCCAGTCTGCCATGAAAATTAACACTTTCATCCAGCAATGCCTTTATTTCCGCTGCCATTGTCCCGTAATATGTAGGAGACCCAATTATGATAGCATCGTAATTCAAAAGTTTACTGGCATCAATTTCAGAAATGGACTTCAAGTCACATTCTACCCCCTCTTTCTGAATTGCATCTGCAATTACTTCTGCCATGTGTTTAGTATTACCTGTCCTGGAATAGTAAATGACAACCGCCTTCGCCATCTTAAACCACCTCCTTCAAACTTCTCTTCAACTCCTTAAGTTTATCGTAAACCCTTAAAGCCTCCTTTTCCCCAAGCGTTCCCGTTCCACAGCTGGGAGTAAGAAGGCTTTTCTCTTTCAGGAGATTGATATCTATTTTTTTACTTCCGGCTTTCTGGAAAACATCTTTCATTCTTCCCATCAAACCTTCGATATTAACATCTTTTATTTCTCCGCTAGTGGGGACAATTCCCCAGGCAATATATCCTCCTCTATTTATATGAGAGAGCACAACCTGGGGATGAAGAAGAAGCGAGTGAGGATAATTAAAAGTATCATAATTTATTATATCCAGAACAATGAATACCCACAGTCGCCCCTTCATTTTTAAGGACATTTACAACTTCACTTAAAGAATTCTGGATATCGGTTTCTGAAATTGTGAGAAAACCAGAACCTATGGAAGAAAGATAGGGTTCATCTATAAAAATTACAACCTCACGAGCTATCTGTTTTAAAAATCTATATTGCCATATAGCCTTCATACTTAAATGCTTTATCACTATTTCTCGCAACTGCTCGTTATAAAAAATTGCTTTACCGTTTTCCTGAAAAATACTCAGTCCAAAACTAACAGGACCGGTGATCTGTCCTTTAACTATTTCGCCTTCCTTCACCTTTTCTGCAAATAAATAAAGCCCCTGAGCATAATCCTCCGTAATTCTGAAATAACTGTAATCCTTACCCAAAACGGCCTGAAAGAACCTCTCTTGTTCCTCTGGATTCTCGCCTCTGACATATATCTTTTTGCTATCAATATCCAGAACAATGCCAGGAAATCCCTCACAGAACTGAGCATACATATTCTCCAGAAAACTCAATTTTGGTAACTGGGGCCAGCAGGGAATATCCAGATATTGAAGATTGAGTTCTACTGCCAGTGCCGGATCCTTAAATGGCAGGCTTCCAATTGCAGTGGTGGCAAATGAATTCAATTCCGGAATCAGCCTTTCATTTCTGCCTGTTCCAGAACTTCTTCTTCTACAAATATCGGTGCTCCTGCCCTTAAAGCAAGAGCTATAGAATCCGAAGGACGAGCATCTACCTCTATTAACTCTCCATCTCTTTTTCTAACCACAAGTTTGGCATAAAAGATATTGTTTTCTAATTTTGTAACCACCACTTTTTCCAACTTAGCCCCCATCTGGGTAATTAAATTATTAAGGAGGTCGTGGGTAAGGGGACGGGGGGGCTTAAATCCACTGACCTTCATTTTTATCGCAGTGGCTTCTATTATACCGATAACTATGGGCAGGTATCTTTCTCCTTTTTTTTCCTTCAAAACTATTACCTGATCCCCTCTCTTCTCGTCTATTCTTATTCTGACAAGTTCCACTTCTATCAATTTAGACATTTCTATCTCTCCACACCTCTATAAAATATTCAGTGGAACGGTCATATGTCTTTTCAGCGTCAGGAGGAAAATAACAGGCAGGAAGTTCCCCCCGCTGCCGATGGTATTTTAAACATTCACAGCATATCCCTTTCTTATCACAACCAGGATAAGAACAGTTACAAAAACTCATATTATTCTCCTTCTTGCACTCCATATTTCCCTCCTGATTTCCCTGAATTTTACTCTTCCAAATCTCAACTGTCAAGTTATTCCCTACTGAAATTTTTCATCTTTAATTAATAATTCCAAAACCAACTGAATCCCCCTCTTCCACCTACGAGGTGGAAGTTGGAAGGTTTTGAAAATTAAACAGTTGTAGAATATCTTATAAGTAAAATCAATAAATTAACTAACAAACTAGCAAACTAACCAACTAACCAGCCACCAAACCAACTAACCAACCAGCCAACTAACAAACTCACCAACTAATTAATGTGGAGGATGATAAGACTGGGAGAATTTAAATGGATAACTGGGAAATGCCTTCAGGGTAAATATTATAAAGAACTCCTTATTCCCATCCAGACGATTATTGACAAAAGTAAATTCTGCCAGCCAGCAATGGAGGTCCCTATAAATACTGAATTCCTGCCTTTCAGGCCCCATATCTTGGAAATCATGTCTCTGATATACCCTGGTACTCCATTTGGAATTTATCTTATATCTAAATTCCGTGGTTAACTGACTTGAAGTATCCTGTTCATATCTCTGCCCCAGCCCTAATTGCCATCGTTTTTTCTCTATCAGGAGATCAAAATTTGCAGTGTTTATATGCCCGGGCTTTAATTCATATTCAATATCGGACTCAAACTTCAACCAATCAAGTGGAGTATACTCCATCTCCACCTCTGCCGTTTGCCATCTACTTCCCCCTTCTATCCGAAAATCATAAATTGCTGATAATATCAACCTCAACAGTTCTCTCTTTCTTCCCTTATCATCCTCCTGGTATTTGGTCTCCCAGAGATTTTCCAGACTTATCTTCAACCTGCTTTTTCTCTCAATAGCATCAATATCATCAAACTGCATAAGTAAATTCTTGGATATTGTAGGCTCAGTTATATAAGAATAATTGAAAACAGGCCTTATAGTATGTCTCACTGCTGTAGCAGGAGAGAACAGAAATCTACCAGACTGAGGATAAAATATCTTGTAAAATTTGACAGAAGCATCGAATCCAGTATACAGGGCACCGCGGATTTTATGCTCCTCTCCCAACTCGTTCTTGGAGTAAAATGTCTCCCTCACTCCTATATAAGGGCTGAAATTCAAAAAACCAAAATATTTCTTAACATGCGAAATTTCGTTGTAAGTATCTATCCTCCAGACATCGTCATCAATATCAGAGTTAGCATTTTTGTTGCTGAGATTAGCGAGATAAAAGCTGGAGTTATAATAGAAATTACTATCTTTTATCCTGAGGTCATTAAAATCCAGACCAATTTCTGGTAACCTTTGGGTCTCGGTATAAAATTTATTCACTCTCCCTTTGAGATTGAAACTGAATGTAAAAAGTGGGAACTGGCGCAATACATACAGATATGTTGAGGGCTGATAATCTCTTTCATAATCTTCTTCATAGAAATAATCCTTCAGAAAATCAGCATCACTTAATTTGTTGAGTTCAGCAAATACTGAAGTGTAGATATCAGGTTGCCAGCTATGTCGGAAACTTATCCTGTAACGGTCATTTTCTGCCAGTTCAGAATTTTTCTCATTCATATAATAGACTTTGGCCAAACCATGTCCCAAGAAATTATACCTGTGGTCAAAGCCATAAGCCCAGCCTTTCTTCTCCCTGTAATCGAGCTTCAACCTACCGAAATTATCCTTGTTCAGATAATATCTATAATTTGTAAGTAGATACCAGCCCCAGTCATCGTTTCTGCCAGGGATTAACATAAAAGGCATTTTTCTATCCTTAAGGGAACGTGAAAAATAAGGGAGATAAAATACTGGTGTGTCCTTTATATAAAATACCACATTGCGGGCTATAATTTTCTCACCGGGTATCACTTTCACCGATTTCGCCTGAAATCTGTAATGAGGTTTTTCCAAATCACAAGTGGTGATGTATGCCTTTTTAAGGAAATACTTACCTTTTTCATATTCCTCAGCTTCCAAACCTTTACCATACCAGGGGCCGTATTTTTCAAATCTGGGACTTATAATTTTGCCTTTATTCTCTTTAAAATAATAACTGACCTTATCTCCATAAAATGTAGCTCCATCCCTAATGAGTTTAACATTGCCTTCCGCCAGAGCCTCATTTTTGTCCATCCAAACTGTAAGTTTATCAGCGTACAGAAACATCCCTTCATACACTACTTCTACATTTCCCTCGGCTATCATTATGTTCTTGTCAGGAATATACTCCACCTTATCTCCATTAACGGTTAAAGGTTCTTTTAATTTTCTCCCCTCCTGTGCAAATGAAAACTGAAAAGGCAGAATAACAATCCCCACAATTAAAATAATTTTAAGCCTCATTTCATCCGAATATTTTATATTCTTGCTTTTACCTTTTCCCAGTCTCTGAGGAACCTCTGGATCCCTATATCCGTGAGTGGATGGTGAAACAATTTCTCAAGGACCGGAAATGGCATGGTAGCAATATCAGCACCAATTAGGGCTGCCTCCAGAACATGCATAGGATGTCTGATACTGGCAACGATTATCTGAGTTTCAAAACCATAATTACCGTAGATATCCTTGATATCTTCAACCAACCTCATTCCATAAGAACTTATATCATCCAGCCTGCCAATAAAAGGACTTATATAATCCGCTCCTGCTTTAGCAGCAAGAAGAGCCTGAGTGGGAGAAAAACACAAAGTGACATTGGTCTTTATACCTTCCTGAGCCAGAATTTTGACTGCCTTCAATCCTTCTGGTGTCAAAGGAATTTTTATAACCACATTTTCTCCCAGTTTATTTAACTCCCGAGCCTCAGAAATCATACCCTGAGCATGTTCACTTACTACCTCCAGACTTACAGGCCCATCAACCAATCTCAAAATTTCAGTAACAAGTCCCTGAAATGGCATATCTTCTTTGGAGACTAACGTGGGATTAGTAGTTACTCCATCCAGAAGTCCCCATTCCTTAGCCTTCCTTATCTCTTCCAGATTGGCAGTATCCAGAAAAAATTTCATACTCACCTCCTCTCCGAGTTAAATTTGTCTTCCCTTCAAACCATGGTAAGCAAGGATACAGGCACCTAACACTCCGGCTTTTTCACGCAAACCTGCCTTAGATATTTTAACATCTCTTCCCTGGAGTTTCATAACCCGTTTTTTTATAAATTTCCTCAAGGGGACGAAAAGAAGTTGCCCGGCATTCGCCACTCCTCCTCCAATTATAATTCTATCGACATCCAGAAGATTAACCACCCCTGTAAGGATCTGTCCCAGTTTATGAGCAACATCCTCCCAGAACTCTATTGCTAAAGTATCCCCCTTCCTTCCGGCAAGAGTTATATCTTCTAGAGTCAACTTTCCCTTTTTTCTTTTAATTCTACTCAACAATTGTGATTTAATATAAAAGGAGCGGGTATTGATTATCCTCATTAATTTTTTATTACCGATATAACTTTCAAGACAGGCAACTCCTCCACAGCTACATCGGGAACCACTGGCCTTTAAAGGGAAATGCCCTATCTCTCCTGCTGAATATGTAGAGCCACGGTAGATTTTACCATTAAGAATAAGGCCTCCTCCCACACCCGTACCCAGTGTAACCATAAGCATGTTTTTACTCCCTTTACCCGCACCCAGAAAATATTCTCCCAGAGCAGCAAGATTTACATCATTATCTAAAAATGTCCGAATACCGGTCTCCTTCTCTAAAATTTTCCTCCAGTATACATTCTTCCAACCTTTGAGATTCACAAGATAGTGAATGTATCCCTTTCTATAGTTTATCAACCCCGGGAGACCAAACCCAAGAGCGAAAAAATTATACTTATTTAATTCATCCAGCAATATCAGTATTCTGGAAATCGCTCTGGAAGGATTAGAAAATTCCTCTACCGGAAGAGAAAAAAACTTGTAGAGTTTGAATTTATAATCAGCGATTCCAACCTTTATATTTGTCCCCCCAACGTCTATTCCCAGAATGTACTTCATAACAATGTTACTTGATACTGCTGTAGGCAATCACTTTGTTTCTACCTTTTCTCTTGGCGTAATACAACGCCAGGTCCGCCTTCTCTATTAATTCAGTAGGTTCCTGAGCATCGTAAGGGAAAGCAGACACTCCAATACTTACAGTCATTCTCAGGACCTCATCATAGGCATGAAATACATTTTTCTCCACTGCTCTTCGAATTCTCTCTGCGACGTAAATTCCGTTTTCTGGACTGGTGTCAGGTAAAAATACACAAAACTCCTCTCCTCCATACCTGCCCACAATATCCACCTCACGAACATTCTGTTTAATTATACCTGCAATATCTCTAAGGACGACATCTCCCACCAGGTGACCGAAGGTATCATTGCAATTTTTAAACCTGTCAAGGTCAAGCATCAGGAAACACGCCTGTCCTTTTTTATCTTTTATCCTAACGAGTTCATTGTTATAAACCCGGATAAAGTGTCTGCGTACAAATACCTGAGTAAGCTCATCCGTAATCGCCAGTTCTTGAATTTGTTGATAAAGTTGAATTTTACGCAGAGTTAACGATAGGAATCCAGCAAGGGTATGAGCAAAGTCAGTTTTCTCCTCTCTGAGATCCTCAAACATTACGAAACTATTAACCTTACCCTCTGATACCAAAGGTATAACATATGTCCTGTATTTTTGAGTCTGATATCCCAGTTTCATAAATATAGGCTCCAACGCCTCACCATCATAAAATCCCGCTTCCTCCTCTTTTAATATCTTCTCTCCGTCTATCAAAGGAGATTCGATATCTCTTCTGAACTCCACGATATTTGTATCGGGCTGAATAAATACCAAATCCGTCCTACCATTTCTCAGAATAATTAACCTCAACGATTTAACATCAAAGCCCCTTTTAACTACATTGCCGAGCACTGGCAACAGCTGTTCCATATACATCACTTTTGTAAACCCCTCACTCATTTCAAAGAATTGAGTAATTTTAGAAACTTCATGTTGAAGTCTACGATTAAACTTTTCCATCTCCTCCAACCTTTCAGTACTCCTTCCCAGCGTTTTGCTGGCACTCTTAAACCTGGTTCCCAGTTCTTCTATCTCCGCTCTCATAATCTGCCCTTGGAAGTATTTCAAATACAGATATACCCCCATCACACATCCCCAAGATACTGCCAAATGTAACGAAGGGTTAAAAAAAATCCCCCCTCCTACAAACAAAATTGCAAGCAAAACTTTAGTTTTGAACCTCAGTGGGAGAACGACCAGAATTAACAGAGATAAAGGGTATAAAATATCACTCATAAACAAGCCTGTTTTTCCCTAAGGTCTTGGCTTTATACAATCTGCTGTCCGCCAGTTCCAGAAGTTGAGCAACCTCCTGAACATCGTCAGGATAAACCGCCAGTCCTACAGAAACTGTGATATTTATCAACTGCCTCCTCACCCTGATACTGCTTCCCTGAATAGCCTTTCGGATAAGTTCTGCTCTATCCACTAACTGTTGTTTATTCCCTCCTCTTATGAAAACCAGAAATTCCTCTCCTCCATATCTGCAGGCAAATTCGTTTTCCACGAGATGAGCTTTTATCACCCGGGAGATATTTTTCAATACCAGATCTCCCGCGAGGTGTCCATAAGTATCATTACAATTCTTAAAATCATCGATATCCAGCATTAAAAAACCAAAAATTTCCTTCTCTCTTCTGGATAACTGCTCCTCAACCAGCTTTATAAATTCCCGACGTAGATAAAGCTCTGTGAGACTATCATGAGTAGCAAGTTCTTCCATTCTTTTAAACAAAAAGGCGTTATCAATAGCAACTGCTGAAAGGTTGGCTATGAAATCCAGAAGCCTGAGGTCATCAACATTAAACTCCTCAGGCTGGGTGCTATCCATTCTTATAAGCCCAAGAAATCTGCCCCGAGAGCTGATAGGAGCAGATATTAAAGAGCGAAATTCTCTACCATAGGAAAAAATCTCCTCAGCATCAAATCTGAAATCTCGAAGAATATCCACGATCAGCAATCTTTTCCTCTGACGAAAAACCCAGTAGTCAGTAGGATCACCTGCTTTGGCTCTAATTTTTACACGAGGCGAAACGAGGTAAGAATTGGCCAGATAAAGGCTGTCTTTATCACGGTCATAAAGGTAAATTAAGCATACATCTCCTTTTCCCATAATTTCCACACCGCTGGAACTGATTATTTCCAAAAGTTCTTCCAGATTTAAATTGGCTATTATCTCCTCAGCGAATTTTCTTAAACTGGTAAATCTAAAAATCTTTTTCTCCAGAGCTTCATTTATCTTCACCAGCCCCAGGTATTGATTCTGACTTTCGTTTATCTTCTCCTGGACAGATTCCATCTCTAAAGAAATGGCGTTGGCTTTTTTACTATTGCTTCTTCTCTCCTCAGCCAACCGGAATCCCAGAACACACCCCAAGATAAAATAAGAAAGAAGATATTTAGGAGGATATTTAATTATTATCAGAAAAATGAACAAAAGGACAAACTCTGAAAGAAAAACTATGAGTCCCAGAGTATAACTAAGGGAAATAAGAAAAGCAATAGAAACTATAGATAACAGTAAAACTGCAAAATTCAATTCTATGTAGCCCAACGACAGGAAAAACACCGAGAGGGCAACGACCTGGGTAACGAATATCAGGGAGATTAAAGCGTTTCTTTTAAGAATTATATTATTAAACAATTGTTTTTTCTGTCAACTTATCAAAAAAATGCACCCTGCTCATGTCAAAGACAACCTCTAAATCCTGTCCGGTCTCAACCTGCTCCTGTCCTGCAACCTTTGCGATGAATGAATACTTACCAGAATTCAAATACAGATAGACTTCAGAACCCATCGGCTCTACAACCTCCACATTCACATTCACGATATTCTCCGGAGGAGCCTCAGATACGAACAGTTTATCATAAATATCCTCAGGGCGAATTCCGAACATAACCTCCTTCCATAAATAATCCTTAAGATAAGGAATCATTTCATCAATTATTTTGACCTGAAAGTCACCACTATCAAAATAAAATTTGCCGTCTTTCTTAATTACCTTACCCTCAATAAAATTCATAGGGGGAGTCCCGATAAAACCAGCGACAAACTTATTCACAGGTCTGTTATACAAAGTGTGAGGGTCTGCTATCTGTTGAATCCGTCCATCTTTCATAACCACTATCTTTTCTCCCAGAGTCATAGCTTCCATCTGGTCGTGAGTAACGTAAATCATCGTAGCCTGAAGTCGCTTATGAAGTTTATTCAATTCTGTGCGCATCTGGACTCTGAGTTTGGCATCAAGATTACTAAGTGGTTCATCAAATAAAAACACCAGAGGTTTCCTGACGATCGCCCTTCCTACTGCCACTCTCTGTTTCTCTCCCCCGGAGAGTTCCTTGGGCCGTCTTTTGAGGAGGTGAGAAATACCGAGGATTTCTGCTGCCTCTTGAACCCGTTTATCTATCTCGGATTTGGGATATTTTCTGAGTCTGAGGCCAAAAGCCATATTTTCATACACTGTCATGTGAGGATAAAGGGCGTAATTTTGAAAGACCATGGCAATATCCCTATCCTTAGGTGGAACATCATTTACGAGTTTTTCTCCTATATAAATTTCTCCCTCCGTCACCTCCTCCAGCCCGGCTATCATTCTCAAAGTGGTGGACTTTCCACAGCCGGAAGGACCAAGTATAACCACAAATTCTCCATGCTCTACCCCGAGATTAAAATCTTTAACAGCCAAAACATCCCCGGGATAGATTTTAGTTACCTTTACTAAACTTACCTGTGCCATGATAACCCTTCTTCCCTGTTAGATAAATAACAGTTGAATATCTGAAAACTTTACAATAGTGAATTATATACTGGATAATGGGAAAATAGTCAATAAGAAAAAAAATGGGATCCCAGATAGGTATAGAGATATTTACCACTTAGCACGAATATATAAAATAAAGAAATTAGATGAAGAACCC
>NATI01000083.1 GCA_002085265.1 Candidatus Omnitrophica bacterium 4484_49
GGAACTATAATCTCACTTTGTTCTAAAGAATTCAAAGGGATATATAAAAAAGCGGATATGATAATAAGTAAAGGACAGGGCAATTTTGAATCTTTATCCCGGTCCACCAAAGATATATTTTTTATGTTTATGGTTAAGTGTTCAGTTGTTGCTAAGCATATCGGTTGCAATATATCTGATTTGGTACTTCTGTATAATAAAAAGCGGAGGTGAAAAATGAGCGAAATTACACTGGCTATATCCTGTGATGGGGAGATGGTTTCTTCTCATTTTGGAAGATGTGAAAAATATTTAATTTTTAAAATCAGAGGGGGAGAGGTAATTGAGAAAGAAGAAATTTTAAATCCCGGCCATCAGCCAGGATTTTTACCACAATTTTTAAAACAAAAAGGTGTAAATGTTTTAATAGCAGGAGGGGCAGGTCCCCGAGCCCAGGAGTTGCTTCAGGATTTGGGAATAGAGTTTATTCTGGGTATAAGTGGCGAAGTGAATGAGGTATTGACTGCCTATTTAAATGGAGAATTAAAACCTGGCCAGAGCCAGTGTGAACATGAAAGATGATTATTTGGACATGAGTAACAGAATAGAGGAGCCAAAGGATGTTTCTCAGGGACGCTAAATTTTCCCAGCGAGAAAATTTAGCTCGGATTTTTGCTCACTCCCCCCGCCTTTGGCGGGGGACCGTGCCCGTTCGCAAAAATAACGCCCTTCAAAACATCCTTTGGCTTCTTTATTATACCTGTAGGTAATTTGTATAAGAGATGATTATTTCAGTTGCCAGTGGAAAAGGTGGAACAGGTAAGACAACAGTTAGTGTCAATCTTGCCCTTTCTTTAGGTAATGCTCAAATACTTGACTGCGATGTAGAAGAGCCCAATGTAGGAATATTTATAAACCCAGAGATAGAAAGAACTATTGAAGTAAAAGTCCCTGTTCCTGAGGTCAATTTGAATGTTTGTAATTTCTGTGGTAAATGCTCTCAGGTCTGCAATTATAATGCCATCTGTGTAATTCCACCTCGAGAAAATACCAAGGGTAATGTTTTAATATTTGACCACCTCTGCCATAGTTGTGGTGCCTGCTGGTATTTCTGTCCTCAGAAAGCTATTATGGAAAAAGAAAAGATTATTGCCTATGTAGAGGTGGGCAAAAGAGGAGATTTGAAGTATGTAGGAGGTAAATTGGTGCCTTCCCAGGTACTTTCTCCAGTGGTGATTGATGAAGTTAAGAGGCAGATGGATGAAGATAGAGTAGTGATAATAGATGCTTCCCCTGGCACGGCTTGTCCTGTAGTAAGAGCAATTTCAGGGAGTGATTTCTGCATTCTGGTCACTGAGCCTACACCTTTTGGTCTCAACGATTTAAATCTTGCGTATCAGTTAACGCGTCTTTTAAAAGTTCCATCAGGGATTGTTCTTAACCGTGCCGATTACGGGGATAAAACTTTGATTAAAGAATTCGCTGAGAAGAATGATATTCCCTTACTTTTAGAAATTCCATTTGATAACAAAATTGCTCAAACTTATTCTGAAGGTATCCCAGTAGTGGAGGCGATTCCAGAATATAGAGAGATTTTTAAAGAATTATATGAAAAGATTAGTGAGATTATAAGATGAAAGAGATTGTAGTTATAAGTGGAAAAGGTGGGACTGGTAAAACTTTTTTAACATCTTCGTTGGCAGTAATTATTCCTGACAAAGTAATCCTGGACTGTGATGTTGATGCTGCCAATTTATATCTGATTTTAGAACATCAATTGATAAAAGAAGAAAACTTTTCAGGTTCCCAAAAGCCAGTTATAGATTACAGTAAGTGTATTAAGTGTGGTCTGTGCAGGAAATTGTGCCGATTTAATGCTATAGATGAAACAATTACAATAAAAGATGAGTTATGCGAGGGATGTGGTGTATGCGCTTTAGCCTGTCCTCAGAATGCAATAAAAATGGAAAATGAAATTAATGGCAGAATTTATTCGGGAAAGTCTAGGTATGGAGAATTTATCTATGCCCGATTGGGAATTGCTGCAGAAAATTCCGGGAAACTTGTAACCATTGTGAGAGAAATCGGACGGGATATCGCATTTGAAAAGGGGAGAAATTTTGTTTTAACTGATGGCCCTCCGGGAATAGGGTGTCCTTTAATGTAATAAATAAGTATGATTTAAATCTTAAAAGGACAGAAGAAATTCAGAATTATTCCAGATATAGAGGATTCCTTTTTCTGGGGAAGATTCCATTTTCCAGAAATGTGGTAAATGCCATAACTCAATCTAAACCATATCCTGAACTTTATGATGATGAGATAACAGAGGAGATTAAAAATATCTGGCAAAAGATAGTAAATGTTTTAGGATGAAATTAAAAGTAATAGCTTTAGGTTCTCAACCCTGGGAAAGAAAAATTTTTAGATGGGGACTTTCTTTTTTAGTGGGAAGAGATATTCTATTTGATACCTTTGGCAGGGAGGATGTTTTTGCTACCAATATAAAAAAATTTGGTATAGATGTTACTGAAATAAAACATATTATAATTTCCCATTCTCATTGGGATCATACCCGGGGGCTGTTTTATCTTGCTCATAATTATTCCCATTTAAAATTTAAAACTTACATATTGAAGGATTTTGGTTCTGAATTTAAATCCAGAATTAAAAAATTTCAAAATTTAGATGTTATCGAAGAAAATAAATCCTTAAAAATAAAACCAAATATTTATACCACTGGTAAAATCAATTTTACTGCTATCCCTGAACAAGCACTGGTGATAGAAAAGAAACAGGGATTAACTGTAATTACAGGTTGTGCTCATCCTGGTATAGTTAAAATGGTAAACAGTATAAGGAGAAAATTTGGAAAAGAGATTATCTTTCTAATAGGAGGATTCCATCTTAAGGATAAAAATAAACATGAAATTGTAGAAATTGTTAATAAACTCAGGGATGAAAATATAAATAAAGTTGCTCCCACTCATTGCACAGGTGAAATTGCAGTAGAATATTTCCAAAAATTATGGGGAAATAATTTCGTGCATTTACAAGAAGGAATGGAAATTGAGGTCTAAAACTGTATTCGATGAATATCCTGAGGATTATGATAACTGGTATCAGAAAAATTACAATGCCTATATCTCAGAAATAGAAGCGATAAAAAAAGTTTTACCTTCGGGGAAAGGTCTGGAAATTGGAGTGGGGAGTGGGAGATTTGCGCTTCCTTTAAAGATAGAATATGGAGTGGATATTTCTTTCTCTTTACTTAAGATAGCCAAGGAGAGAGATTTAAAAGTAATCTGTGGAGACGCCTGTAATCTCCCTTTCAAGAATGAAAGTTTTGATTTTGCATTGATGGCATTTACAATTTGTTTTTTGAAAAGGCCATTATTGGCGTTAAATGAGGCAAATAGAGTTTTGAAGATAAAAAGCCATATAATCCTCGCTTTTATAGATAAGGAGAGTTTTCTGGGCAAATACTATTTAAGGAGAAAGCATAAAAGTGTTTTTTATAAAGAG
Organism: Candidatus Omnitrophica bacterium 4484_49; assembly: GCA_002085265.1. GTDB lineage: Bacteria > Omnitrophota > Gorgyraeia > Kaelpiales > Kaelpiaceae > 4484-49. The sequence continues at coordinate 3,505 of NATI01000083.1, forward strand.
GCGATATTTTATTCTATTCCAGAAATAGCAAAACTTTTAAAAGATTCAGGATTTAGCAAGTTTCTTTTTTATCAAACCTTATTTGACCTCCCTCAAAATCTTACCCAGCCCCACCCTGTAGTGAAAGGATATGGGGAAGGCGGATTTGTAGTAATCAGGGCTAAGAAGATAAGATAGAGCGTATTATTATTGAACATAGGTAACAAAATAAAGAAGCAGAGGCTTTTTCTTTATATTAAGTAGAAAAGTATTACCCATGTATTCAAATAATACCTGTACTAATTTTTGAAGCTTTCCCAAATTTTGTGCAAAAAATTGAGGTAAGTATTTAAAACTGATAGGGTTGGATAAAAATTTTTGTCCTCAGTCTAACTTGCCATTTAGATAATGATAAAATTGATAAAGTTTCAAATGATTTAACCTGCCTTTCCCGGTTTTAAATCCATATCTTACCTTCTCCATCTGCCTCCAGAGTCTTATCACATTCTCCGAATTACCACTCTTAGGTATCTGAGGATGGTCCAGATATGTAACCATATATTTGAAATAAGGACTGCTTAAAAATTTGATTATCTTAGCAAAATGCTGGCTCTTAAATTGCCAGCCTTCCTTCAGAAGTTCATCTCTCCTAAAAAATGCCTCCCTCATATTGTTAGATTCTAAAAATATATCTCTTATACCTTGCTTCAGAATTAAAATGTCTTCAATTAATGTACCCCTGTATCTTTTTAGAATTCCTTCCATAATTTGATGATGCTTATAAGACCAATCTTCGATATTTTTTAAAATAATCCACCTGGCAGACCAGATATCTAAAGTTTCTATTCCAGATTCTTTAAGTAATCTTCTGTATTCTGCCATTGCCCGGTTTAAGTGGTAATGAATTATCTTCATTACATGGAAATAGTCATGCTGAATGAGAATATCCTTACCGAATACCTTCCTGGCTGTTCCAGCAAAACAACTCCTCATATCAAAAATGATAGCATAAGGAGTTATGCCCAAATCTTTAAGTTTTTCAAAGTGTTCTTTAACTATACCTCTTCCTAAACCCTCGGCTTTCTCCAGATATAGTATTCTACCTGTTAAAGCATCGGAATCTATTAAATCATAGCCTTTGTATCTTTTAGGCTTATATTCATCTACACAGAGAATGCCTGAAAAATTAAGTCTTTTAATTATCTCCCTGATATCCAAACTTTCTGCCTTTTCAGCTTTCCATCTATCAATTGAAGATTTAGAACCTGTAGTATTAAATACTCTCTGAAGTCTTTTCGCTATTCGAGGTAGAGTGGAATTATCATTTATTAAACCAGTTATGCTTTCTATATTTGAACTTTTGCTTCTTACCACAATATGGACATATACATCTTTTGGGAAGCCGTTTAAATTTAATTATTCTATGCTTCATCCCAGCCTCCTTTCTCAGGAGGCTATTTTATTATTTCAAAGAGCTAATTACTTCTCTTTATCTGCACAAAATTTGGGAAAGTATTTAATTTCCCTTGACAAATATATGTCTATGATATATGTTTTAATCATATATAATTAAACCTTATAAATAAGAGAATATTATGAAGATAAAAGAGTTAGAAAATAAATTAAATGAAAAAGAAAAGGGGTGTGATTTTTCTTT
>NATI01000029.1 GCA_002085265.1 Candidatus Omnitrophica bacterium 4484_49
GAGCGCCTCAGGGACCGTAAAGTAGATATTCAGATAATATATGACCAGTCACAATTTATCCGTGATTCCATAAATGGAGTAAGAGATGCTGCCATCCAGGGCGGTGTGCTGGCATTTTTTGTCTTGCTTTTCTTTTTAATGAATATCTGGAGTTCACTCATAGTAACCTTATCCATTCCTATCTCTATAATGCTCACTTTCAGTTTGATGTATTTCCGGCATCTGTCAGTAAATATCATGTCTCTGGGAGGATTAGCCCTGGGTGTGGGAATGCTTGTGGATAATGCTATTGTGGTCATGGAGAATGTCTTTCGTCATCGGCAGCTGGGCAAGCCGGCATTGACAGCTGCTTCGGAAGGAGCATCGGAAGTGGCTGCTGCAATTGTGGCTTCCACGCTTACCACCATAGCTGTATTTTTGCCCTTGATTTTTGTAAAGGGAGTGGCAGGACAGTTATTTAAAGAACTGGCATTTACGGTCACATTTTCTCTTCTGGCTTCACTTCTCGTTGCTCTTTCCCTGATTCCCAGGCTGGCTGCCAGAATTAAACCCAGGCGTGTAGAGACAGAGGAGCGCCTCTGGATGCGGGTTTTAAGAAGTGTATATTTAAATACTCTAAAGGCATTCTTAAAATTCAAATATTTTTTCCTTGCTGGGATAGTTCTGCTCACCGGGATATGTTTTATGATGTTGAAAGGAGTGGATAAGGAACTCATGCCCAAAGTCGACCAGCGGGAGTTTATGATAAAAGTGGATATGCCTACGGGCACCAAGATAGAGGTTACAGACAGGGTTGTAAAAAGGATAGAAAATATTTTACTCGGTTATCCCGATATCAAGGGCGTAAGCGTGATTATCGGCTCCAGTAAGGAGAAGGAATACGGAGGAACTGTTCAAACCCTGGGCCCCCATCAGGCACAGATTGTGGTTAACCTGAAGAAACTTTCCAAGCGCGCCCCCGCTTATAGAAAAAGCCAGGAGGTGATTCAGGAGTTACAGAAGGACCTGCTCAACGTTGACCTTGAAGGAGCCAAGCTGGAATACGTGCTTCAGGAGACGATTTTTAAAGCCGCTCTTCAGGGAGGGAAACCTGTGAATATTGAGGTTAAGGGGAAAGACCTTGATGTTTTGAGGAGTCTTTCCGGAAGACTTATGGAAGAGATGAAATCCGTTCCTGGACTTTATGACATCAGCAGTGACCTCATGCCTGCCCAGCCTGAGGTCAAGATAAATATAATGAAAGAGAAGGCGGCATTGTATAACCTGTCGGTGAATAGTATTTCCCTTTCTGCGCAGGCAGCAATTAAAGGATACGTGGCTTCCAAATATAAAGAGGAAGGGAGGGAGTATGACATCAGGGTAAGATTGAGGGAAGAGGACCGCGATGATCTGGCAAAGATAAGAAATATCCTTATTCATTCCCCTCTGGGTATAGAAGTCCCTTTGGCAGATGTCGCTTATCTCAGTAGAGGTTTAGGCCCTAGCGAAATTCACCGTTTAGATCAGGAAAGGACAGTAATGGTATCAGCAAATATCTACAAACGGGGATTCAGCGAAGTGATTTCAGATATTGATAACATAATCGCAGGGATGGACATTCCCAAGGGATATGTAGTGAAAATGAGTGGGGAGCGCAAAGAGATGGAGGAGTCATTTAAAAGTTTAATTTTCGCCCTTATACTTGCGGTGGTTCTGGTGTATATGATTATGGCCTCGCAGTTTGAATCCTTATGGCAGCCGTTTATAATAATGTTTACGCTCCCTCTTTCCATAATTGGAGTTACCGCAGCTCTTTTGCTTACCCATACTACCCTAAACGTGGTGGTGTTTCTAGGGGTAATTGTGCTGGGAGGTATAGTGGTGAATAATGGAATAGTCCTTATCGATCGTGTAAATGGTCTCCGGCGAGAGGGATTTTCTCCTTATCAGGCTGTGTTGGAAGCCGGCCAGAATAGATTGCGGCCAATTCTGATGACTGCCATGACCACCACTCTGGGTTTGATTCCCCTTGCTCTCGGGCTGGGAGAAGGTGCGGAATTAAGGGCTCCTATGGCTATAACTGTAATTGGAGGGTTGACTTCCTCTACATTCCTCACGCTGTTTGTAATTCCAGCATTGTATTTAATTGCGGTAAATATAATGGAGAGGAAGCCTGAAGTTAAGGTTGAGGAGAAAGAAGAGAGAGAAGAGGAGGTAAAAAAGGAACTGGTTGTCATTCCACCCCCTGAAAGAGGAGAGTTGCAGGAAAAGATTTCTGAACCTGAAGTGGAGCAAGTTCAGGATTTAAATCCCAGACAGAAAAAAGCGATGGAGTATATCAGAAAACAGGGGAAAATTACCCGGAAAGAATACATTCAGTTGTTCAATGTCTCAGTGGCTACAGCAGCCAGGGATATCAAGGAGCTTCAGGAAAGAGGGCTTATCGTGCCCAGAGGGCCTAATGGACCTGGAAGGTGGTACGAGGTCAATAAGGATAATCGGGAATCTCCCGGAGAGGGCAAATGATACTGCCGAGGATATCTATATACAGACCGGTAACGATGTTGATGGTGTTCAGCGGAATAATCCTCATCGGTTATATCGCTTTGGTGCAATTGCCAGTGGAGTTGATGCCCAATTATAGTTACGATACCATAAGCATTATAATCCGGGTAAGAGGAGGGATCCCTTCCCCTGACGTGGAGAGATTGGTGACAAAGCCTGTGGAAGAGGCAGTGAGTGATGTCTCCAATCTTAAAGAACTGATTTCAATATCTGAAGAGGGAGAATCCCGTGTTATTCTCCGGTTTGACCCTGGCACCAATATGGATTTTGCCTCCCTGGAAGTGAGAGAGAAGTTTGGAAGAGTAAAGGATAAGTTGCCTAAGGAAATAGAGAAGCCTGTAATTGCCCGCTATCAGCAGACAGATGTGCCGATTGTGATACTGGCGGTTACAGGTGAAAAATATACTCCTGAAATGCTCAGGAGGATGATTGATGAAAAGGTGAAGTCTCGCCTCCAGAGGGTGGAAGGAGTGGCTAATGTAGAAGTGGTAGGGGGAAGAGAAAGGAAGATTCTGGTGGAGCCGAAAGAGGATGTATTGCGGGCTTACAATATCTCCCTGGGACAGATTATCCAGACAGTGGGAGCCAATAACCTTGACCTTTTGGTTGGAGATATGGAGAAAGAGAAACTGGAGTATCTTTTGAGAATATTGGGCCAATTTCGAGAGGTGGAAGATATAAGGGAATTGGGAGTAGCGGTTAGTCCTCAGGGGTCAATTATAAAACTTAAAGAGATTGCGGATGTAAAAGATTCCTTTCTGGAACCTATAGACCTGGCCAGAGTTGATGCCCGCCCTGTGGTGTCAATATACATACAAAAAGAATCGACTGCCAATACCATAAAGGTTAATTCTCGAGTTATGGACGAAGTGGCGAAGATAAAGAAGGAAGTACTGCCTCCAGATGTGATTATAAAACCCACATTTCAGCAGGCGGAGTATGTTCAGGAGGCAATTGATACTGTCCGTAAGTCCCTGATTTTAGGAGGCGCGCTGGCCGTAATTATATTGCTTATTTTCCTGCAGGATGTGCCTCCTACCTTTATAATTGCTCTCTCAATACCCCTGTCGGTGATGCTCACTTTTGTGTTGATGTTTTTCCAGAAATTGACTCTCAATGTTATGACCCTTTCAGGACTCGCTCTGGGAATTGGAATGCTGGTTGATTCTTCAATTGTTGTTCTGGAGAATGTGTTTAAAAAGAAAGAGCAGGGGTACAGGAAAAAAGAAGCGGCATTGGAGGGAAGCCAGGAAGTGAGTCTGGCAATAACTGCCTCCACGTTGACCTCGGTGGTGGCTTTTCTGCCGATAGTATTTGTGGGTAAGCAGATGCGCATTCTCTACAGCGGGCTGGCCTGGACGGTGGTTTATTCTCTTCTGGCTTCTCTCTTCGTGGCTCTTACACTTGTGCCTCTGGCTTCCTCCCGAATAGAAATGGGTAAGCGTAAGTTCGCCTCGGGTTCAGGTAAATTTGAGAAGGTCAAATACATATATCGTAAAATTTTAGCCATGTTTATTCGTTATCGGTATACATTCGTCTTACTTTTATTCGGGATATTCGTATATATTCTCCCCTTGCATAAAAAAATCGGTCGGGAATTTATCGGGATTACCGAGCAGAATAAATTTACAATCCATGTGGAACTTCCCACAGGAGCGAGGCTGGATATGTCTGACAGGGCAGTAGCGATGGTTGAACATGTGGTCAGGAAATTACCGGAAGTCCGCACGGTTTCTTCCAGAATCGAGAGGTGGTCGTCAAAAGTATATGTGAAACTTAAACCGCTTTCTCAACGACGAAGAAGCACCAATGAGATCATTTCCAGCCTCAGACCCATAATGGATGAAATAGAGAAGTATTTTGATGCCTTCATATATTTTGAACTGCCTCAAGAAGTGGGCTCTCAGGAGATTTTCATTGATATATATGGTTATGACTACGATGTTTTGAAACAGATCGCGATAGGGATGGCTCAAAAACTTACCGCGGTTAAGGGATTAACTGACCAGAAGATACGAATGCGTGAGGGAAGACCGGAGATCAGAGTGCTGGTTGACAGAGATAAGGCCAGCACATATGGTCTCACCATGGAGGATATTGCTTATCAACTTCACGGGAAAATAAGAGGCTTGAGGGCAAGTTATTACCATACCGAGACCAAGGAAGTGGAGATAGTTGTAAGGCTACCTGAGGAGTCCCGGAATAGTTTTATGAAATTGAAAAAGCTTACTCTGGTAAACAGAGAAGGGCTCCAGGTGCCATTAAATCAGATAGCGGAATTGAAATTTGATATTGCTCCCAGTGAAATCTGGCACAAGAATAAATCCCGTATGGTCCAGGTCAGCGCCAATCGCGGAGTCCTGGATTTGAAGAAAGCAGTAGAACTATCCAAGCAGGCATTGAAGGATTTTAAAATGCCCAAGGACTATTCCTTCAAGTTCAGCGGTGATTATGAATTGATGATTGAAAATGCTAGGCAATTGAACTTCGCACTGATTGTAGCGGTATTGCTTATCTTTCTGGTTTTGGGGTCTCTATTTGAATCCTATATTCAGCCTTTCATAATTATGACCACTGTTCCTCTGGCGGCGATCGGGGTTATCCCCGCGCTTTATTATACCCATACCTCGATAAATATGGGGGCGTTAATGGGTATGCTCATGCTGGGGGGGATTGTGGTCAACAATGCTATTGTAATGGTCGACCATATCAATCAACTGCGGTCCCGGATGGATTTGCGGAAGGCAGTAATAATGGGTGCAGGGGATAGAATCAGGCCAATTATGATGACATCTTTGACCACGATATGCAGTTTGGTCCCCATGGCTCTGGATAAGAGCGAGTCCTCCAATCTCTGGTCTCCACTGGCTAAAACGGTGATAAGTGGACTCTCGGTATCTACATTTCTTACCTTGCTTGTTATTCCTTCTATCTATATTATTATAGAAGATGTACGGACAATTGCTGCCGGGATGTTACGGTTTATTTTCAGGATAGGATATTCCAAAGGTTTGAGCAATGGATGACAGTTTGAAAACCTTAATTTATTCTGTAATCGGTATAATTGTGGGAGTGTGTATAATTTCTGCCGGGTGGTTAATCAGGGAAAATCGCCGCATGTATACCAGGTATTTACAGGAGAAATATCTGTGGTATGAAAAGAATCGAGACCTGGAGTTTAAGCTGGATCAGTTAAAAGCGGAACTGGATGATTTTCAGAAGAAGTTGTGTCACACTCAGGAATATATGGTCAGGCTGGAAGAGGAGAAGAAAATCGCAGAGGAGAAGCTGCAGGAACTGGCAGAGGAGAATGAAAGATTGAGAGAGAAAGTTACCCGACTGGTGAAGGATAATCAGGAACTCCAGAAGAGGCTCCAGAAATACAGCGGGACTCCTCAGCCTGTGTCTCAGGACGAATTCTGGTCCCATGTGTTGCGGGAGAAAGCAAATTTAGAACTGCGCCTGGGTAGTTTAGAGCGCTTGCTCCGAAAGAAGGACGAACAGATTCAGCGTTTTCAGGAAGAGAAGCGGACATTGCAATCTTCACTTGAGAATCTTTCTGCCAGCAAAAAACAACTGCAGGAAAAGATTGCAGATATAAAAAAGATAGTTGGGAATTTAAGTGCCTCTCTGGAGCAGGAGAAGGAAGAAAAACTTCACTATGTTGAGGAAATGCAGAGGCTGGAGACCGAGAATCAGGAGTTCGCACACCGTCTTGCCCAGATGAAGCAGGAGAAAGACGAGCTGGAGAAAAGAATTTCGCAACTTAAACAACAGCTGGCCCTGGCTTACAGGGAGAAGGAGGAATACAATAAGAGGCTGGCGGGCATCAATCAGATTCTGGAGGACAAGATGCTGGAAGTTACAAAGTTAAAGCAGGATTTGGAAATCGCTTTGGAGAATGTGAAAAAGTTAAGTTATGGGTTAAGCAGTTCCCAGGCAGTAGAGCTTCCCAAAATAGAGGTAAAATCCCAAAAAACCGAGGGTAAAGTCCTGAGAGTGGATTTGGAAAATGGATTTGTAGTGATTGATCTGGGCAGAAGGGATGGGGTGAGAGAAGGTAGCAGGTGCGATGTTTATAGAGGAGGGGAATTGATTGCTAAACTGGAAATTATAAAAACGGAAGAGGTAACTTCTGCTGCCAGGATTGTAAATGGACTTCCCCAGAAGCCTGTGGTGGAAAACGATACTGTTGTAGTATTGAAATAAAGTTTGACAATCCGGGGCATTTTAGTTAAAATTTTATTAAGTTTATTATGAGAATTGCAAAATCTATTTTAATTTTGGGGTTAATATTTTTATGGGGATGTGCTCGGGGGCCTCAAAAGCAGGCCAAACAGAAAGTTAGATTTGCATTCTGGGGGTCGCCAGAGGAGGTTAAAATTATTTCTTCCATAATAGATGACTGGGAAAAATCGCATCCTGATGTGGATGTTGTTCTGGAACATACTCCCTATGGGGGATATGCCAGTAAAATTCTGACCAGAATTGCTGGTGGGGATGCTCCTGATATTATGGCCGCAGAGGTCAGTTTATTTACCAACTTCTGGGGGAAGGGTGTATTTCTGGACCTCACTCCTTTTATTAAGAGTGATAGCGAGTTCTCTCTGGACGACTTCTTTCCTCAGATAGTGGACCATTTTACAATTGAAGATGAAGTTTATGGCATCCCCAGAGATGTGGCGCCATTTGCCTGTATTTATTACAATAAAAGTTTATTTGACCAGTCCGGCATTCCCTATCCCCACGATGACTGGACCTGGGACGATTTGCTGGAGGTTGCCCGTAAATTAACGGTCTACGATGAGAGTGGAAGGGTTAAAAGATATGGTTTTTATACCTGGGCATGGCAGAATTTTGTCCTTTCCAATGGAGGGAGCCTCGTGGATGACGTAAAACATCCTACCCGCCTTACCTTGGATTCTCCTCAGGCCAAGGAAGGACTCCAATTTTATGTTGACCTTATCCATAAATATAAAGTTTCTCCTACCCCTTCTGCTCTCATCAATATGGGGATGGGTGTGCAAATGATGTTTATGACTGGCCGGTTAGCAATGCTCGGTTCCGGTATCTGGGAAACTCCGGCATTGAGAAATATAAAGAATTTCGACTGGGATGTTGTAATGTTCCCCCAGAGTCCCAAGGGGATAAGGAGATTTGCCACCGGAGGGACTGCCTACTGTATTCTGAAAGCATCTAAACATCCTCGTCTTGCTTGGGAGGTGGTTAAAGCCTTGACTTCAGTAAAGGCGATGGAAAAAATGGCTTCTACAGGTCTGGCTCAACCTGCAAGGATTTCAGTAGCTCAGGGCCCCTACTGGGCTGAGAATAATCAGAAGCCCCTTAATAAGAGAATGCTTAATACCGCAGTCAAATACATAGTTTTTCCACCGTTTCATCCCAGGTGGAGGGAGATTGAGGAGTTATATCTGAAGCCAGAACTGGACTTGGTGTTCAATGGCCAGAAGGATCTGGATTCTGCAGTGGAGAAAATAGTGGCCGAAGGAAATAAAATTTTATCTCAAAAATAAAGGAGGGATGGCTATGATAGTGGAATTTGGAGAAATTCTGACTGACAGGGAAAGAAAAAATTTTGCCATTCTGGATTTAATTCGCAGAAAAGGTCCTATAACCAGGACTGAGATTTCTAAAGAGACGGAACTGAACATCGTTACAGTTTCCAATTACATCAACGCCTACATTCAGAAAGGACTCGTTATCGAAGGAGGGCTGGATGTCTCTACAGGTGGCAGGCGTCCTGTGGTCCTGGAATTAAATCCCAAAGCAGGGTATATAATAGGTGTGGGTCTGGACTTATTCAGCATAATAGGCATTCTCGCGGATTTGAAGGCCAATGTATTGCTTAAGATAAATAAAGCAAGACCTGCAGGTGCTGAAAGCGCACTTCTGGAAGCCTTGAATGAAGTTATTGAAGAATTGATCGCCAAGTCTGACTTGGAGAGGTCTTCCATTAAAGGTATCGGGATTGGCATCCCGGGAATAGTGGATAGAAAAGGAGGGACAATTCGCTGGCCCCAGCAGATGGGAAGTATTTATATCTCTACTTTGAGAAATATGCTGGAGCAGAAATTCGGCATCCCGGTTTTTATAGAAAACGACGCTACAGTTGCCGCTTTTGGTGAGAGAGAGTTTGAACTGGAGAGTGATGTCAAGAACCTGATATTTATGTATTCTGGAGTGGGTTGTGGCATTGTAATAAATGGCCAGATTTACAGGGGGTCTACGGGATGTGCGGGAGAGTTAGGGCTCCCCAATCTGACTTCTGAAGAGAAGGAGAAATGGAGAGGGCTTGCTCGCTGGCAGGCTGATTTGGGTTTAACTGAGATGGCCCAGGAGGAAATAAAGAAAGGGAAAAAGGATTCCAAAGTCCTGGAACTGGCTGAGGGAGATGCCTCTAAAATAGATTCCAAAGCCGTTATCGAAGCTGCGCGAGAAGGGGATGCACTTGCGGTTTCTCTGGTAAGAAAAGCCGGAGAGGAACTGGGGGTGAGAATTGCCTATTTAGTGCAGGTATTTAACCCCGAAGTTGTGGTCATTGGAGGCGGAATTGAAAAGGCAGGTTCGGTTTTACTGGATGAGATAAAGAGAGTGGTTAGGGAAAATATTTACTTATTTGATGATTTAACTTTATAAACTTGACAAAATTAAGAATATATGGGATATTTTTATCACCCAAATAAAATAAAAGGAGGTGGGGTTATGAAGCGTGTAGCATTTGTAGTTCTGGCGGTGTGTTTCTTAAGCGGGGTTTCCTTTTCAGCTCAGGACGTGTTGGTAGTGGCTGATTTTGATTCCGGAGTAAAGCCCAACAATGTGGGAGGTGACTTCGGTGCCTGGGATAAGGACCCCATGGATTTCTCCCAGACCTGTATGGAGAGTTTCAACACTTCTGAGACCAGGCAAGGCAAAGGATTCTGTTTGAGAATCGATTACGATGTCGATTCCCCCAATCCCGCTTACAATGGTCTCTGGATGAAACTCAACGGGCTTGATGCCTCTGCGTATTCCAAGCTTACTTTCTGGGTGAAAGGAGATAAGAAGAGAGGATTTACTCCTCTGTTCAAGGTGGAGTTGAAGAACAACAAAGGAGAGGTTGGAAGGTACTATGTTACCGGCGTAACCGATAAGTGGCAGAAGATAGAAATTCCCCTTATGAAGATGGCTGGGATTTCTGACTACAGCAATCTCAGCGAGTTCGTGATTGTTTTTGAAGATTGGAGATGTCCTGTGAAAGAAGGAACAATTTATATTGACGACGTTCAGTTTGAGAAGTAATAATAGTTGCATTTCTTTAAGGGCGGAGCTGTTTAGTTCCGCCCTTGTTTTTAAAATTGAGGAGGTGATATGAGGAAGGTAATCGCAGGGATATTATTCCTGATCGTTGCTGTTGGCTGTGTTGTCTGGGATAAAGACCCCAGTGATTTCACCCAGGCCTGTTATGATTCTTTCTCCCCACTACAGAAAAGAGGAGAGAAAGGTTATTCTTTAAGAATTGATTATGATGTCGATTCTCCCAATCCCGCATTTAATGGAATATGGTTTAAACTGGGAGGTGTGGATTTATCTAATTATAAATATCTTGTTTTGTGGGTCAAAGGAGATGAAAAGAGAGGTTTTACTGAACATTTTAAGATTGAACTTAAAAATGGCAGAGGAGAAAAAGGAGTATATTATATTACTGGAATAGAGAATAAATGGAAGGAGTTTAAAATCCCTCTGAATAAATTTATGGGTATATCTTATTTTGATGATATGCAGGAGATGATATTTGTATTTGAGGACTGGCGGGTTACTAAAAAAGAAGGCACTCTTTATGTAGATGATATCTATTTCACACAGGATAAAATTCTGGATAAGCCATTGTGCAAAATTTTTAAAACCGCAAGAGAAAGGATTCCCAAGCCGGATATTACCGGTCTTTCCGATGAGGAATTTCTGAACCTTCTACAGAGAAAAGCATTTTTATATTTCTGGCAGGAGACCAATCCCGCTACTGGCCTTACCAAGGATAAGGCGAATAATTTCAAGAAAGATGATTTTAAAGTTGCCTCCATTGCTGCTGTTGGTTTTGCCCTTACTTCTTATCCCATAGCAATAGAGAAAGGATGGATAACATATGAGGAGGGCTTGCAGAGGACTCTTAATACTCTGTTTTTCTTCCGGGATAAACTGGAAAATGTTCACGGTTTTTTCTATCATTTTGTGGGCATGGATAATGGGCTCAGAGTGTGGAATTGCGAACTTTCCTCAATTGATACTGCTTTATTTTTAGCAGGAGCATTATTTGCAGGAGAATATTTTGGGGGCAAGGTTAAGCAACTGGCAGATGAATTGTACAGAAGAGTGGAGTGGGACTGGATGCTGGGAGAAGGAGATACTTTATGTATGGGTTGGACTCCAGAACAGGGATTTCTTCCCCATCGCTGGAATAAATACGGAGAAGAACTTTTAATGTATCTTCTGGCTATTGGTTCTCCCACGCATCCCATACCTGCAGATACCTGGAAGAGGATAAGGAGGCCCATCTGGAAGTATGGTAGTTATGTATGTATTTCATCTCCTCCTCTTTTTACTCATCAGTATTCTCATATCTGGGTGGATTTTAGAGATAAGCACGATGAATTTGCAGATTATTTCACCTCCTCTGTGAATGCCACTCTGGCTAACCGTCAGTTTTGTATAGACAACAAATATAATTCGTTGAGTTATAAAGAAAATTCCTGGGGGCTGACTGCCTGTGAATGTCCTGCAGGATATAGAGCATATGGTGCCCCTCCGGGCTATGCCAGTCATGATGGCACAGTGGCATTCACCGCTCCTGGAGGTTCAATACCATTTGCTCCCCAGGAATGTATTTCTGCTCTGAGATGGATGTATGACCAGTATAAAGAGTATGTCTGGGGGAAATATGGATTTGTGGATAGTTTCAACCGGGATAAAAACTGGTATGCGGATATAGTAATTGGAATTGATCAAGGGCCAATTCTTTTAATGGCTGAAAATTATCTTACAGGATTTGTGTGGAAATATTTTATGAAAAATGAATATATAAAAAAGGCAATGTCTCTGGTGGGTTTTAAAGAAGGAGGTATGGACCTTATCCCAGAGGAGCCGCCTTTAATTACCGCCGGGTATAAGAGGGGATTTGATGAGGAGAAATTTTATAAGCTCACTCCTGAAAAAACGCTGGAATATGGAGCTGTAACCAGATATCCTGAGGATTTAGCCCCCGAATTCTCGGTGTCCTGGGATGAGGAAAATTTATATTTTGTGGTCAGGGTGCGGGATAATGAAATAATCGCTGAGGAGGCTCCTAAGAGTTTATATAAACAGGATTGCGTTGAGATTTACTTCACACCTGATGAGTTGCTTTACTGGGGTAATCCCGTTCATTTCCAACTGGGATTTTCACCGGGTGAGAGAAATGGGACGCCTGTAAAATATGCCTGGTTTCAGGATAAAGATTTTCAGGAAATTCAGCTTAAAACAGAAAGGGGAGAAGGAGAATATACCTTGTATATAACAATTCCATTCCAGATTTTAAATATCCATCCTCAGCCTGACGAAATTTTGAATTTCTCCATTGCAGTCCACGATTATGACAGACAGGATAACACCGATAATTGCAAATTTAACCTCCACTTTGTTCCTGTTTATGAAAATGGGTCTCAGAAGGGATTCGAACTTGCGAAGTTAAAACTGGCAAAATAATTATCAGCTTGAATTCCCAGGGTAAACTTTCTGTATGTGATAAGGGGAGAAACATAGATAATTTCCTCATCATATCATTTCTCGCCTTTTTATGTCTTCTGTGGTATTTTCGGAGTTCGAATTTTAATTTTGTGGGAGACGATTGGGGTATTATATATGAGAAAAAATCCCTGTTTGATAATCCCCGATTCCTGAAAGAAATATTCTTTCTTCCCACAATTAAACACGGGTTGAGAGAAGCACTCTATCATTATTACACCATAACTTCTGAAACCAGTTATCGTCCACTGAATACTCTTTCCTATTTTATAGATTACAAAATCTGGGGGATGCGGCCTTTTGGTTTCCATCTTACAAATATTCTGTTTCATTGCGGGAATGTCTCGTTATTATATCTCTTGGCCTCTGCCATTTCCGGTTATCGGCTGTTTGGATTTCTGGCAGGACTATTATTTGCAATCCATCCTTTTGGAAGTGAAACTGTGTGCGTGGTCAGTTTCCGGGAAGACCTGATGGCGTTATTTTTTATACTTTTGTCGTGTCTGACTTTGTTTAAGTACCTAAATACCCAAAAAAGAGGATTGTTTTACCTGGGGTTGAGTTTTATATTTTATGTATGCGCCATTCTATGCAAGGAGAACAGCGTAGTCGCCTGGGCTGTATTTTTTTACCTGATTATGGCCCTGAGGAATAAATTGAACACCAGGAGAGGAGCAGTTTTGTTTTTAATATCTGGGGGCGTAGTGGGATTGTTTTTTACCTGGATGAGATGGATGTACAACCCTCCGGGTGCAATTAATCCCCTGGTTTCAAATTTCAAAATCTGGATTTACACTCTGGGAGATGTTTTTGGTAACTACATTTTTTATATTATGATTCCCTGGCATTTTAAATTTTATTTCCCCTGGGAATTTATTCCTCCCAGTTATTTAAACCTGGGAGTGTTGGTTCATATTGCGGGATTTTTAGTTGTGGTCACTGGAGGAATTTATGTTTTCTTAAGGTCATCCGCGAGAGAGTTGAAATTTGGATTTGTATGGATGGGAGCATTTTTCACACCCCTGTGTTTTATACAATATCTGCCATCTTTACAGGCAGCGAGGTATCTTTATATTCCGGGGGCAGGTGCTGTTAT
>NATI01000030.1 GCA_002085265.1 Candidatus Omnitrophica bacterium 4484_49
CAGAGGAAATACAGGTGCTGGTAATGCCTTACATATATCAGCCATGAGGGTAATTCAGGGTCTGTATTCATCATTCAGAGTGCAATAATATCTCCTTCCTGACGGTGTTTAATTCCTTGACAGTTATGCCTGGATATGTTAGGTTTATCCTATACAGGAGGTTGAGATGACCAAAAAGGATATAGTGGACAGAATTGTTCAAAAGACCGGCCTGAAGTATCTGGATGTCAAGAAAGTTGTGCAGATGACTTTTGACACCATGGCGGAAGCATTGACCACTGGAGAGAAGATAGAATTGAGGAATTTCGGGGTGTTCAAAATTAAACTGAGAAAAGCAAAGAAAGGACGCAACCCCAGAACTGGAGAAGAGGTGCCCGTCCCAGAACGGAAGGTTGTGGTCTTTAAGCCAGGGTTGGAGTTGAAGGAGAAGGTGAAGTAGCCTCTGAACAAGGGGCGAATAGGAGAATTTCTTTTCCTTATACTTCCCTGGCAGTATAGGGGAAAGAAACAAGGAAGGTGTAGTATGCGTAGTAAAGGCAAGGTGAAGTGGTTTTCCAATCAGAAAGGCTACGGTTTCATCACCCAGGAGAATGGACCGGATGTGTTTGTCCATTACTCGGCGATTGAGGGGGAAGGTTATCGTGGCCTTACTGAAGGTGACGAAGTGGAGTTTGATGTTGTGGAGACGCCCAAGGGTCCCCAGGCTGCAAATGTGAAAAAAATTAGCTGAGCGTGTGGGAAACCATAATGCCCGCCTCTTCTGAGTTTCAGGGGGGCGGGCTTTTAAATATCAGTATGAAATACCGTAAAATCAGAGGATGTGAGGATATCCTCCCTCCTGATGTGGAGGCCTGGCAGGAACTGGAAACAAAAGCAGTTGAGGTTTTAACTCAATTTGGCTATTGCCAGATAAGGACTCCAATTTTAGAACCCCTGGAACTTTTTCAAAGGAGCATTGGAGAGTCTACTGATATTGTTGAGAAAGAAATTTTCAGTTTTAAGGATAAAAAGGGAAGAAATATCTGTTTAAGACCAGAAGCAACTGCTTCCATTGCGCGCGCTTATGTGGAAAATAACCTTTATCAACTACCAGGGATTAAAAAGTTTTATTATTTTGGTCCCATGTTTCGAGCAGAAAGACCCCAGAAAGGAAGAAAGCGTCAGTTTCATCAAATAGGAGTGGAGGCAATTGGTTCTTACTCTCCGGTAATTGATGCTGAAATAATTTACCTCTGTCAGCGATTAATTCAAATATTGGGAATCAGCAAATTTCGTTTGGAGATTAACAGTTTAGGATGTGCTAAAGATAAGAAAAGAATTTCAAATTATATTCGGACAAAAATCAAAAATAATTTAAATAAATTTTGTCCCCAGTGTCAGAGGAGATTTTCTCGCAATGTTTTGAGAATTCTTGATTGCAAAAATCTCCAATGCATCACTGCCATCAGAGATTTAAAGATTGATATTGGTTCTCAAATCTGCCAGGACTGTCACCAGCATTATTTAGAGGTGAAAGGCTACCTTAAAGCCCTGGGAGTGAATTTTATTGAGAATAATTATCTGGTAAGAGGGCTTGATTATTACACCCGTACGGTTTTTGAAATTGTAAGTGATAAACTGGGAGCACAGAATGCAATTGGTGCCGGTGGAAGATATGATGATCTAATTCAGGAAATAGGAGGACCACCACAGGGAGCAGTAGGATTTGCTCTCGGGATGGAAAGGATTCTAATTTTGAGGAATAAACTTTCTCAGATTAAATATCAACCCACAGTGTTTGTTGCTGTTCAGGATAATACTCTTTTGAAGGCAGCAGTTGTAGAAGTTATGAATTTGAGAGAAAATGGTATCTCAGCAGAGATGGACTATCAGCAGAGGTCATTAAAATCTCAAATGAGACTTGCCAATGAAAAGGGTGTGAAATATGTATTAATTCTGGGGACAGAAGAGATACAGAAGGGTCAGTACAGTTTGAAACAGATGGATACTGGTATTCAGCGCAGAATTAAGAGAGAGGATTTGATTAAAGTTCTTAAAGAGGAGGAGTAAGGTGTTGAGGAGTCATTATTGTGGAGAATTAAGGAAGGAACATGTGGATTTGAAAGTTGCTCTCTGTGGTTGGATTTATAGAAGAAGGGAGCATGGCAAAATAACATTTTTTGACCTTCGGGACAGAGAAGGAATTGTGCAGATTGTGTGTGTGCCCAGTGTGATAAAGGGTGATTACAAAATGGTGAAGGAACTGGACAAAGAGGATGTGGTTCAGGTTAAAGGGAAGGTGCAGTTGCGTCCTCAGGGAACCGTGAATGAAAAATTACCTACAGGAGAGATTGAGGTTCTGGTTGAGGAGATAAATATTTTGAATAAATGCACTAATCTGGCTTTCGATATTGAATCCGATACTGAGGTCTCTGAAGAACACAGATTGCGTCATCGTTATCTGGATCTCAGAAGGCCCCGGCTTCAAAAGAATTTTATATTCCGACATAAAGTTGTGAAGGCAATGAGAGATTTTCTGGATGAAAATGGTTTTGTAGAGATAGAAACTCCAATTCTAACTAAATCCACTCCTGAGGGTGCCAGGGATTTTCTCGTCCCCTCTCGTCTGAAACCAGGGACGTTTTACGCTCTCCCCCAGTCTCCACAGTTATTTAAACAAATCCTTATGATTGCAGGGTTTGACAGGTATTTTCAGATTGCGCGGTGTTTTCGGGATGAGGATTTAAGAGCTGACAGACAACCAGAATTCACCCAGTTAGACCTGGAGATGAGTTTTGTAGAGGAGGAGGATATTTTTAACCTCACAGAGGAACTTTTAGTTTATATATTTGATATGTGTATGGGCCTGAAACTGGATACGCCTTTTCCCAGATTAAGTTATAACCAGGCATTGGAAAAATACGGTAGCGATAAACCGGACCTCAGAGGAGAGAAAAAAGAAAAATTCTGTTTTGTATGGGTCAAGGATTTTCCTCTCTTCAGTTTTAATCCCGATTCCGGAAGATGGGAGATGGAACATCATCCCTTTACTGCTCCTCATCCTGACGATGTTCCTCTACTGGGTAAGGATATGGAAAAAATCAGAGCACGGTCGTATGATCTGGTGTTGAATGGTGTTGAACTTGGTAGTGGAAGTATTAGAATACATAATAGAAAGGTGCAGGAGAAATTATTCAGCAGTATAGGAATTGATGACGCTCTGGCAGAAGAGCGGTTTGGATTTTTACTGCAAGCCCTGGAGGCTGGCGCTCCTCCTCATGGAGGATTTGCCATCGGTCTTGATAGATTGGTAGCGATAATGCTGGGAGAGGAGAGTATAAGAGATGTTATAGCATTTCCCAAGACTCAGAAAGGGATATGTCTTTTAACTTCAGCCCCCTCGGAGGTCGACACTGCTCAGCTTCTGGAGTTAAAAATCAAACCCTTAAAGGAGGTGAAAGATGAAGTGCAGAAATAGAATTTTCATTACCCTGGTTACCTTTGCGATAACAGGATGTATAAAAACCGGCACCAAGGAAATTATTATGCCTGATCAGGAACTGAAGGGTAATCGGGGATTTCTAAAAGGCACCCCTCCCAAAGTAGAGGAACCCCGGACATCCAGGAAGAAGAAAATTCTGGACATAGAGGTAGAGTTGCCCCCACTTTTTGAAAAGACACCTCCCCGATATACCGAGGATAAAGAAATATGGGGGAATGCAGGATATATTTATTCCGGTAGAGAAGAGGGGATGAAGTATATCTATGTCCCCATGAAGGTTAGGAAATCAACTATCAGGCAAGAAGAAGTTGAGAAGAAGGAACTACCTGAGGAAGAAACAATCCCCGAACCAGAAAAATCGGAGTTGGAGAAGGAATCGGTTTCAGGGTGCAGTGTGCAGCCAAAGTTTATAGAATATAAAGTGGGGAAAGGAGAAAGTTTGTGGACAATTGCTAAGAAAGTGTACGGAGACCCTACCAAGTGGATAGTGATTTATGAGAACAACAGGGACATATTGACTGATCCCGAAAAACTTCGTCCTGGTATGGTTTTGAAAATTCCACTGTCTGAGGAGGTAAACACTGAGTATATAAAATGACGGAACGCACTCTGGAATTTAAAGATGTGAGAATCGCTCAGATTCTGGCAGGGAGGTTTGATGAGAATGTAAAACTTATCGAAAAGGAACTGGGTTTGGATATAATTCCCAGAGGCAATGGTTTTATCTTACGGGGAAAAAAAGAGCGAGTAGAGAAGGCTGAAAGATTATTTAATGAGTTAGCAACTATTATAGATAAGGGGGCTCATCTCAGAAAATATGACCTCAGTTATGCGTTGAAATTACTTAAAGAAAAGGAAGGAGCCATACCTGAGGTCTATCTTGACCGCATAGAGGTGTTTTCCAAGAGACAGTATATCACTCCCAAAACCAGAGGGCAGAAGGAGTATGTTGATGCTATTCGCAATTATGATATCGCCTTCGGTATTGGACCTGCGGGGACCGGCAAGACCTATCTGGCAATGGCTATGGCAGTGAATGCTCTTAAGACGCAGAGAGTTTCCAGGATAATCCTCACCCGGCCGGCAATTGAGGCTGGAGAGAAACTGGGATTTCTGCCTGGAGATATTTACGAAAAGGTCAGCCCCTATCTTCGTCCCCTTTACGATGCTCTTTATGATATGATGGACCCCAATATGATTGAGGATTATATTGAAATGGGGATAATTGAGGTTGCTCCTCTGGCTTATATGAGAGGAAGAACATTAAATGATGCCTTTATAATTCTGGATGAAGCCCAGAACTCAACGCCCGAACAGATGAAGATGTTTTTAACCAGAATAGGTTTTGATTCCAAGGCAGTGATTACCGGAGATATTACCCAGAGTGATTTGCCTACAGGTACCAGATCAGGATTGATCCAGGTAATAGATATCCTTAAAGGAATTGAGGGTATAAAATTTGTTTATCTTTCACGGGATGATGTCGTCCGTCATGAACTTGTACAGGAGATTTTAAAGGCTTACGAAAGATATGAAAGTAAAAAAGAGAAGGAAGATTCTCAAACTTCGCAAGAGACCCCTTCCTGAGATATCCCTTAAACTTGGTTACCTGATTCGCCCCCTGATTATTTTCCTTACTGCAGGCATCATTTCCGGGATTTATTATTTCGGGCTTGAAGTTTCACAGTTGAGTTTAAAGGAAGGAGATATAGCGCTGAGAGATGTGTACGCGCCGTTTGATTTTCAATACCGGCTGGGAATCGATGAAAAGAAGACCCGGGAGGCAAAGGAAAACGCTCGCAGGTCTGCTGGAGAGGTTTATTCACTTAATAGAAATGCAAGTAAGGAGCTCCTACAATTACTCTCTGATATTTTCGCATCCCTTCCTGAAAATGAAGATGTTCAGCCCAGCATCCCTCAGGGTTTACTTCCTCACATACCTCAAGATGTGAAGTTTGGAGATTTATATAAGGTGGGCAAAAGATATACAGGTTCTCAGATAATTTCTATGGTTCAGCCAGTGATAACAGAATATTATAAAAATAGGTATATCCTGTCCCTTCAGGACTTCCGGAGGCTTGTTCAGGTAAATCCCAGTTATATTTATATAAGGTCGGATGGGAATAGTATCCAGATTCCGCTGAATAACACCAGGGTGGTGGATCTGGGAAAAGCCAGAGAAGAAATCTCACAGGAGTTAAGGAAGATACTGGGATTTCGAGAACGAGATGTGATTACGAAACTGGTTATCTGGAATATGAGGCCCAATTTGATTTACGACAGACAGCAGACGGAACAGTTAAAAGAATTAGCCGAGGGAAATGTTTCCGATGTTTACATTTACAGGCAGGTGAAGAAAAACGAGAAGATACTCTCCCGGGGAGAAAAGGTAACTAAAGAGGATTTGTTGAAGCTGAAGGAGATAACCCAGAGGACAGGCGCCAATAAATTCCCCACTACCGTTGGCATTTTCCTTTTCTCGTTGTTATTCCTTTCCATAATAACGATTTCCTATAAATTTTATAATCCCAAGTTTTACCAGGATATATCCCGACTGTTACTGGTAAGTCTGGTAATTGTGGTAATTGTGACCATAACGAAATTTATTATAATTTCTCCACTCCCCAGTTATCTTATTCCTGTGGCTATGGGAGGGATGCTTATAGGGATGCTGATTTCCTTCCCGGTTGCCATAAAGGTAGCTATATTTTTATCCATTCTGGTAGGTATTATGATTGGTGATAATGTTTTGCCGGCGATATGTTTCCTAACTGGGAGTATAACAGGCTCACTGGCTGTGAGAGATGTAAGAAAACGTTCTCAACTGCTTAAAGCAGGACTGCTGGTAGGAGAAATTCAGTTCCTGACGCTGTTCTCTCTGGGATTATTTTTTAATATCAGTCACACATATTTTATCCGTGAAGGATTGATTGCTTTATCTAATGGTTTATTTTCTTCCTTTCTGGTTTTGGGACTTCTTCCCATTCTGGAACACGGATTTAAAATCACTACCAATATTCGACTCCTGGAACTATCAGACCTCAACCACCCCCTTCTTAAAGAGCTCCTCCTTAAAGCTCCGGGCACATACCATCATTCGCTTATAGTGAGTAACCTCGCAGAGCAGGCTGCAGAAACTGTTGGTGCCAACCCTTTGCTGGCCAGGGTAGGGGGGTATTTTCATGACATCGGCAAACTGGAAAAACCGGAGTATTTCTCTGAAAATCAGATGCAGGAAAAAGATAAGTCACGCCACGAGAAACTGACGCCATCTATGAGCAGTTTGATAATAATCAATCATGTCAAAAAGGGTTTGGAACTGGCACAGAAGTATAAACTTCCACCAGCAATAATTGATTTTATAGAGCAGCATCACGGGACGAGTCTGGTGTATTACTTCTATCATAAGGCTCTGGAGAACAAAGGGGAGGAAGAGATTAAAGAGGAGCAGTTTCGCTATCCTGGTCCCAAACCCCAGACAAAGGAGGTGGCGATTGTTTCTCTGGCTGATGCTGTGGAAGCAGCCACCCGGAGTCTTCAGGAGCCGACACCTGCCAGGATAAAGGGCCTGGTTAAGGAAATCATCAACAATAAGTTTGTGGAAGGTGAACTTGGCGAATGTGAACTGACTTTGAAAGATTTAAACAAAATCTCTGAAGTGTTTACCCGGATGATATTGAGTATTCATCATGTGCGTGTGGAGTACCCCGGTGAGAAGAAGAGATAAATTCGAAGTCAGATACACACCGGGACTGGCTTAGAACAGATGGCTTATAGAGATAAGTTTGAAGTTCGAATACATACTAAAAGTTCACCATTGACTTGTAAGCAGATAATCCTGTATTTTAAAAAGATAATTTCTATTCTTCCAGAACTGAAAAATTATTTTATAACTATAGCAGTTATCAATGATTTAAAAATGCAAGAACTGAATCGGAAATTTACGGGGAGGAACACTTCCACAGATGTTCTATCCTTTAGATACGAAGGGAGTATACCTACAATAGAAGTTATCGTTTCTGCTGACCAGGCAGTAAAAAATGCTCCCAGATATAAGAACACTCCTGCTCGGGAATTATTGCTTTATGTTATTCACGGCATTTTACATGGATTGGGCTACGACGATAACGATAACAAGGACAGAATCAAGATGTTCAGAAAGCAGAGAGAAATTTTAAACAGGGTCTGGAATGAATGATTTCAGAAATAGAAATTTTTTAGATAGGTTGAATGATGCCATTGAGGGGATGATTTGTGTATTTAAAGAACAGAGTAATATGAAACTTCATCTCCTCGCGGCTATTGTAATTTTTGGAGTGGGGGTGTTCGTGGGGATGAAGAAAATGGAGCTTGCGATTGTAGTCCTCGCCATGGGATTGATTATATTTGCAGAGATGGTAAATTCCTGTCTGGAGATGATCCTGGATTTTATCCGTCCAGAATATGACCTCCATATAAATAAGATAAAAAAAGCCCTTGCCGGTAGTGTTTTATTTATTGGTGCTGGAGGGTTTTTGATACTTTATATACTGTTCAGTACCTACATCCCCTATCCCATAGAGAATGGTTTTCAGAAACTCCGGGGCGCTGATTGGCATTTAAGTTTTTTCTCCTTGCTTTTCGTAATAGGAATAGTAATTTTAACCAAAGCCTTATTTAAAAAAGGGAAACCGCTTAAAGGAGGACTTCCTTCTGGGCATTCAGCAATTGCTTTTTCTATCTGGATGATAATTACCCTTATAACCTCTAATCTTTTGGCTTCCACATTGGTTTTATTACTTGCTATAATGATATCCGGGAGTCGGCTCAGGTCTGGGATCCATGATATCTGGGAAGTTATCCTGGGTGGAGTCATCGGAGTCTTGATGACTTTGACAATCTTTCAATTATTTAGCTGATGAAGAGGTTAGTGAGACACTTGAGAAGATATTTTTTCACCGGTCTTGCAGTTATCCTTCCTCTGGCGTTGACCCTCTGGATTCTGAAACTCTTATTCCAGAAAATTGACCAATGGTTTTTACAGCCACTACTGCCCTATCTTAAAAATTATCTCAGCCCAGTAGGGTTGAATATCATGGGCAGGATTTTGATAATAATTTTATTTATATTTCTGTTTTCCTTTATTGGTTTCCTGGTCAATTTTTTATTCTTCCGCAGACTTTTTTCCAGATTTGAAAAACTTCTCCTGCGGTTTCCCTTTGTAGGGAAAATATATAAAACCATTAAACAGATCAGTATGGCAATAGTAGGGGAGGGCAAAAATATATTCACTAAAGTTGCACTTGTAGAATATCCTCAGGAAGGTAGATTTTGTATTGGATTTTTAACCAGAGAGGCAGAAGAAGTGTTAAATAAAGTGGCAGGAGAAAAGTTGGTAGCGGTGTTTATTCCCACCACTCCCAATCCCACCAGTGGCCTTCTGATATATTTCCCAAAAGAGAATGTGAAACTTCTGGACCTGACAGTAGAGGAAGGAATGCGTTTGGTAATTTCAGCCGGGACAGCTCAGGTAAGATCAGATGATTGAGAAAACCCAGGGGTATATAATAGCCAGAAAAATTTACAGGGATACCAGTTTACTTCTGAAAATTTATACTCGTGAGTTTGGCAAGATAGAGGGCATCGTCAAAGGGGTAAGGAAAATAGATGATTAT
>NATI01000001.1 GCA_002085265.1 Candidatus Omnitrophica bacterium 4484_49
GCGAGAAGTATTCTGTTGATTTTTATCTCGGTTATATATCTCTTTCTCACCTCGGGAAGACCTCCAGTTATGCGGGCGACGATAATGGCTGTGGTCTATCTTTATTTTTCTCTATTCTACATCCGGGTTAATGTTTTTAATTTAATTTTATTTGCCGGACTTTTGATTTTACTGCTGCAGCCTTTAGCCGTTTATCAGGTGAGTTTCCAGTTATCGTTTATAGCTGTAGTTGGAATTTGTCTGACACTGAAATTGTTCCCATATCCTCAGGGATATTCCATTAAGAGTAAAATTGTGAATTATTTCAAAGTTATATTTTCAGCCTGGCTTTTTACATTTCCACTTATATGGTTTTACTGGAGGAGATTTGCGGTGTTTCAACTTCCTGTAAATTTTTTTCTCGTTCCGATATTTACTTTAATACTGGGAATGGGTTTTTGTTCCTTAGTTTTCTCCCTTTTTTCTCTTCCCCTGGCTAAATTTTTCGCCGTGTCTTGTTATCCTTTTCTTTATTTATTTTTAAAGACCAGTGAGTGGGTCTCCCGTAGTAGTTATTCCTGGATAAAGTTACCATCGGTGGGCTGGAAGACGATAATTGTAATTTATATATTTTTATCTGGGGGACTATACATGCTCAGTGTTATAATCAGAAAAAAGACAGGAGGTGTGCGATGTTTCGAATAGGTGCCGGAGAGTTATTATTAATATTTTTGATTCTGCTTCTCCTTTTCGGAGCCAAGAGACTTCCGGAAATTGGAAGGTCCCTAGCCAGAGCGTTGAGAGAATTTCGGAAGGCATCCAAGGAACTGGAAAAAGAAGAGGGGGAAGATAAACAACCTGAATGAACACAAAGGGGTTGACTTTTCTTGACCATCTGGAAGAACTGCGAAAAAGGATTGTTTCCATATTTGTAATTTTCTCGCTTGTTTTCCTCGTTTGCCTTTTTCGGGCTGAGAAAATTCTGGAATGGATTAAGCCCCATATAACTTATTTAATTTTTATTCATCCTGCGGAGGTGATATTCGTGAGGTTGAAGGTGGCTTTTTATTCCACAGTTGTAATCTGCTATCCGGTTGTGCTTTATCAAATATTTAGATTTCTCCAGCCGGCAATTATCAGAATCAAAAAGAGTATTTTCTTTTTTATGTGTTCATTTTTTTTATTTGTGGGAAGCATTTTTATTTACAGATATCTGGCGTTTCCGTATATTCTAAAATTTTTTCTAAAATTCTCTGTACCAGGCGTTACTCCTCACATAACCCTTGCCAATTATGTCTCTGTTTTTTTCATGCTGTTTTTAATATTTGTATTACTCTCACAACTACCGCTTCTTCTGGTGGCAGGAGTATATTCAGGAATTATTAAACAGGAATTTCTCAGGAATAGGAGAAGGGAGATTTACGCTTTAAGTTTTATTTTATCTGCTATGCTTACCCCACCAGATGTATTGAGCCAGATACTGCTGGCTTTACCTTTAATATCGCTTCTGGAATTAAGCATTTTAATTTCCCGATTTTGTGTATATAATAATAAAAAATAGAGGAGGTAAAGATGCTTTTAGGAATTGTGTTGATAATATCGGGGATATTAATTGCTGTTTATCCACAGTTACTTTCACTTATTGTTTCCTTTCTGTTGATATTTATAGGAACGGTGATGTTACTGCTTAGATATCAATTGAAGAAGATGACCAGAGAATGGGAAAATCCTTTTGTTGACTTCTTTATCAGATTCTGAATATGAAGGAAGACATCCTTACCGGATTTTATATTCGAGAAGAGTTAATTCCGTATCTTAATAAGTTAATTAACGAAAGGACTCCTTTTACTGTAGGTTTAATTGACCTCGATGGTTTCAAGAAATACAACGATAAGTATGGACATGCTTTTGGGGATGAGATTTTAAAATATATCGCTAGTACCTTAAAGTTGACCATTGGAGGAACCGGAAGGATTTTTCGCTTAGGAGGAGACGAGTTCCTGGTGGTTTTTCCCAAAAGGAATAAACGCTCGGCAATAAATATTTTCAAGTTCTGTAACCGGCACCTCCAGAGGCGTCCTTTCCTTTCCGGTAATCGCCTCTACCGGATATCTGCGAGTTACGGTATCGCTTCTTACCCTCAGGATGCAGATGACCCCAAGGAGCTTATTTCTCTTGCGGATAAGGCGATGTATTTCTCCAAGAAGAAGAGAAGAAAAGGAAGCATTACCGACGTCAATAGAATCCCTGTAATAAAGGTCAGGATATTTGTGATTAAATTCAGTGTACTTCTTGGAATTGTATTGTTAGGTGTATATTTCATCAACAATCTTCAAAAATTGCCTCCACTGCGGCTTGAGAAATTAAAATCTACGGTGAAGAGGTATATTTTAAATCTTAAAACGGAGCAGAGGAAAATCACTCCACTGCCCCAATATCCTGTTGAGGTGACTTTGAGGAATGGAGTCAGTATATGGGGAAGAATTGTCTCTCAGGATGAAAACACACTTACACTGGAGGTGGATTTCTCTGGCAGGAAAGGGAGGATTACCGTGGATAGAGAACTGGTTCTGGAAGTGAGGTGAGTAAGATGGTTTATGAACACAGGGTTCCCTCTGATCTGGAGAGGAAAGTCATGAACACAATGGGGCAGACATTTGGCCCCGAGGTAATAGATTCCTCCATTCTGGTCACATTTCCCTACGAGTACCCTCACAGGAAAATAACCATGGAGCATACAACTCCAGAGTTTACCTGTCTGTGTCCATTTTCGGGCCTTCCGGATTTTGCAAAGATTACCATCCGATATATCCCCGATAAGGTATGTATAGAATTGAAGTCTTTAAAATATTATCTATTATCGTACAGGCAGGTGAAGATTTTCCATGAACATGTGGTAAATAAAATTCTGGAAGATTTGGTTAAAGTCCTTGCCCCCATTGAACTGGAGGTTATAGGGGAATTTAATGTCCGGGGAGGAATTTATACTAAGGCTTGTGCGAAGTATCGAAAAGGGGAATGAAAATAGTCATTGTTGGTCCTGGGGCTTTGGGATTGTTGTTTTACAGTCTGTTGCGGACAGGGGGGAATGAGGTATATCTGGTAGATAAAGACAGACAGCGCGCAGAATTTATATCTTGTAATGGAATCAATTTTATAACCGTCTCGGGGAAGGTTAAAAGAATTAAACATGTTAACATAACCGCCGATCCTGAAGATATTCCTCTTCCGGAACTGATAATTCTGACAGTCAAAAGTTATCATACTAATTCAGCATTGAAGAAAATTCAGCCGTTACTTAAAGAAAACAGTTATATTCTTTCGGTTCAGAATGGGCTCAGCCATGTAGAAGTGATGCCCAAATATGTGGCTCCCGATAGAATACTTTTAGGAATTACAAATCAGGGAGCGACCAGAGTCGATGTCAACACCGTGCGTCATGCTGGTAGAGGAGATACGATTATAGGGACATATCTTTGGGATAACTTTTTTAGAAGTCATAAATTTTTAAGGAAATTGAAAACTTCGTTTGATAAATCAGGTATAAACACAGAAATTCACAGGGACATCCAGAGTGTCATCTGGAGCAAGCTGGTTATAAATGTGGGGATAAATGCCCTCACAGCGATAACAGGTTATAAAAACGGCCGCTTGGTGGAAAATCCAGCTCTAAGAGAAATTATGCATATACTGGTGGAAGAAGCTCTGGCAGTGGTAAATCTTAAGAAAATAAAACTTTTATACCCTGACCCCCAAAAGAAAGTAGAGGAAGTATGCCAGCAGACTGCAGAGAATATTTCCTCCATGCTCCAGGATATTTTGAACAATCGTAGAACAGAAATCGATGCTATTAACGGTGCGGTGATAAAAGAGGGTAGAAAACTGGGGTTAAATCTACCTTACAATTTGTGTGTATATAAAATTGTGAAGGGACTGGAAAAAAACATTGGTTCCAGGATTTTTAGATTGTGAAAAAAATATTTATCGCTGCTACTCGCCAGAATGATGGTAAGACTACCATAGCCTTGGGTTTAATACTCAACCTCAAGGAGCATTTTCCTAAAATTGGATTTATAAAACCTATAGGGCAGAGATATCTGGTAGAAGAAGGTTATAAAGTAGATGAGGATTCTGTCCTGATTGAGAAAGTCTGTAAGTTTACAGTGCCATTAAAAGACCTTAATCCTATTGCAGTTGAACGGGGATTTACTGAGAGATATATTCAGAATCCTCAACCAGATAAAATATCCGCTCAGATAATGGAAGCATTTGAAAAAATAAGTGCCAATTCTGACCTCGTGATAATAGAAGGGACAGGACATGCTGGGGTGGGTTCAGTATTTGGCCATTCCAACGCCCGTGTGGCCAGGATGCTTGGTGCCAAAGTGATTTTAATTTCATCGGGAGGTATAGGAAGGCCAATAGATGAGATTGTGTTAAACAGGTCATTGTTTGAAAAAGAGAAAGCGGATTGTCTGGGGGTGATAATAAATAAGGTCCTGAAGGAAAAGTATGAGAAGATAGCAAAGATCGTCAGGTTAGGTTTGAAAAGGCAGAATATAAATGAACTGGGGATTATTCCCTATAATCCTATCCTTTCTGCTCCTACCATAGAACAGATTTCAGAAGAAATGCAGTTGCCTTTTCTGGGTGGAGAAGAGAAGAAGTCCAATCTGGTAGAAAAAATTATAATTGGAGCTATGGAGCCACATGAGGCTCTGAAGTATATTCATAAAAATACCTTGGTCGTTACGCCTGGAGATAGAGAAGATATCATTCTGGCTGCCATCGGTTCTCATCTCATACCTGATTCTCGTTCTCAGACCAGTATAGCAGGCATTCTCCTTACAGGAGGGATAGTCCCTGATAGTAGAATTCTTAATATGATAAAACGGGTTAAAATTCCTCTTCTGATATCCGGAGAGGATACCTATACTACAACGTCAAAATTACATGATTTGAGTGTTAAACTTCGTCCCTGCGATGTAAATAAAATTCAGCTCATCAAGGATATGGTCGCTCAGTATGTTGATATAGCTGGACTACTTGAGTATGTATAAGGAAAAAATCCCAAAAACTACAATTTACAGACTGGCTATATACCTCAGGACACTGGAGAAAATTTCCCGAGAACACAGGACGTTTATCTCCTCTCAAGAGATGGGAACACTGTGTGGAATAGATTCTGCTCAGGTGAGGAAGGACCTCAGTTATTTTGGGCAGTTTGGAGAAGTGGGGAGAGGATACAGTGTGAAGAATCTGATGGACAATTTAAAGAAAATACTCAAACTCTATCGCCGGCGATGGAAAGTCGCTCTGGCAGGAGTGGGACATCTGGGAACTGCTTTGCTCTCTTACAGGGGATTTAGAGAGGCGGGTTTTGAAATTTCGTGTGCCTTTGACCCTGACCCTAAAAAAATCGGAAAAGCGATTCAAAATGCAAAAATATACCCCCCGCACAGGATAGAGGAGATAGTTTCTAAAGAAAAAATCAAAATTGGAATTATCGCTGTTCCTGGAGATTTTGCTCAGGATGTGGCTGAGAGAATGGTATCAGCAGGTGTGCGAGCGTTATTGAATTTCGCACCTGTGAGGTTAAATTTGCCTTCCGGAATTACAGTAAAAAATGTGGACCTTTCTACAGAATTGATATCTCTACCGTTTTACCTGAAATGATAAATATTTTCCTTCTATTTTCATTAGTTTCTCATCCCGGGATTTTCACAATTCAGGGAGAAACTATGCATACTTACTACGAGGTCAAAATCTGTGACCAGGGGGTTTCTAAAGAAGTGAAAACTAATTTGAAAAGATTTGTATCCCGACTGGATGAGGAATTATCCAGTTACCTCTCAGGTAATGAGATTTATCACATAAATAAAAATGCAGGTATAACCGCTGTTAAGGTCTCTCCCAGGTTATATTATGTGATTGAAAAGGCTCTGGAGATAGCCCGGGAGTCGGGGTCAGCATTTGATCCTACAATTGGTCCTCTGGTGGATGTCTGGAATTTTAAAAATTTTCCACCGGGGAGAAAACAGATTGAGGAAGCCAGGGAGCTGGTGAACTGGAAGAATGTAGAATTAAAGGATGGCAGAGTCTTTTTAAAAAATAGGCAAATGAAAATTCAGTTGAGTGGAATTGCCAAGGGGTATGGTGTGGATCTGGTTGGGGAATTTTTGAAAAAATCCGGAATTGAAAACGCACTGGTAGAAATCGGAGGGGAAATTTATTGTTCTGGAAAGGGACCAGATGGAAAAGGATGGAGAATTGGTATAAGGCACCCTCTACATAGAGAAAGATTAGTGGCTCGACTTGAAATTTCTGATGTTGGAATAGCCACCTCTGGGAATTATGAGAATTATATTTTCTGGAAGGGGAAGAAATACGGGCATATTATTGACCCCAGAACGGGCTATCCTGCAGATAATGATATTCTGAGCGTAACTGTTATCGCCCCTACCTGTATGGAAGCAGATGCCTGGGCAACAGGGATATTTGTCCTGGGATGGGAGGAAGGGAAGGTTATGATTCTGAGACACCCAGAGCTGGAAGGGGTCATAATAAGGAGAACAGATGGTGGAGGTATAGAAATCTGGACATCTCCAGGAATAAAGGATAAAATTATCCTCTATGAGTGAAAATATATTGAGTGGAGATGAGGCTTTATTTCTGGATAGGAAAGCCATCTATCATATAGGGATTCCTCGTCTGATACTGATGGAGAATGCTGGTAGAAATGTGGCTGAATTTCTGGAATCCAGAACACAGGAAAGAGATAAAGTAGTGATATTTGCAGGGACAGGATATAATGGTGGGGATGCTTTAGTTTGCGCTCGGCATTTGTTTTTAAAAGCCCGTAAAATAGTTGTCTATATGGTGGGAAATCTATCAAAAATTAAGCCCGATACAGCTATTCACCTCAGAATTCTGGAAAATTTGGGGATAAGGGTCAGAAATATAGAAAGGAAATTTAATCCTACCAGAGTGAGGGGAGATTTAACTGATGCAGGTTTTATCGTTGATGGGTTGCTGGGGACGGGAGCGACTGGTAAACTCCGGCCACCGATAAGAGATGTGGTGGAAATTTTAAATTCTGTAAATGTGAAAAAAGTGGCTGTAGATATCCCTACCGGGCTTGATTGCGATAGTGGGCAAGTTCTGGGAGTTGCTCTTAAGGCAGATTATACAGTTACTTTTAAGGGGGTGAAGAAGGGAATGCTTTCTCCACAGGGTAATAAGTATTGTGGAAAAATTTTCGTAACACAGATAGGAGGGTAATATGGCTTTGTCAGCTCTCGAGATTTATAAGTTTTTACCCAAGACCAATTGCAAGAAATGTGGACAACCTACATGTCTGGCATTTGCCATGAAGCTGGCTGCAAAACAGATTGAGCTTTCTCAATGCCCTTTTTTAACTGAAGATGCCAAGCAGAAATTGAATGAACTTTCGGAGCCGCCTATGAGGACTGTCACTTTTGGAACTCCGGAAAAAGAGGTAAAAATTGGTGGTGACCTCGTGCTTTTTCGTCATGAGAAGAAGTTTTATAATCCCACTCCATTGGGGATAATTTTAGATAGCAGTGATGAGAAGTTAGAGGAAAAGATAAATTACATAAAAGAATTGAGGATAGAAAGGGTGGGGGAGGAATTTAAAATTGACTTTCTGGCAATTAAAGACAGTGGGGAACTCTCACAATTTATTACCGCAGTTAATATTATCAGTCACAATGGGTTTCCATTGATATTGATATCAGATTCCAGGGAGAATATTTCCTCAGCCGTGAGGAAACTTAAGGGACACAGGCCTATTGTTTATTATAGGGGAGAAATTGACGATATAATTGATTTCCTCAAAGAAAGCGATTTACCCTTTATTATATCCGATACTCAGTCCCAGTCTCTGTGGAAGAAAGCAGAGGAGATTTATAATTCAGGTTTTAAGAATGTAATTTTACATCTCGAAAGTTCTTCTCTTAATGAACTGTTGAAATTCAACACCATTCAGAGGCGACTGGCGATATTGAAGGGGAAAAGGTTCGCTTCTTTCCCCACTTTAATTCTGGTAGAGGAAGAGGATATCTTTCGCCAACTGGCGTTATGTTCTCTGGGTATTTGTAAATATACTGATGTTTTGATTTCCAGTTGCTTGGATAAAGCGTTGTGGAACGCTCTGGTGACATTGAGATTTAACATTTATACTGACCCTCAAAAACCTGTAACTGTGGAGCCCAAAGTTTACTCCATTGGAACCCCGAGTGAGAATTCTCCTGTTCTGGTAACCACCAATTTCTCACTGACTTATTATACAGTGGCTCCTGAGATTGAGAACAGTAAGATACCTTCTTATCTACTGGTGGTGGATACAGAAGGGATGTCGGTCCTCACCGCTTGGGCCGCAGATAAATTTAATGAGAAGGTGATTTCTTCCTGGATGGAAAGGGAAAATCTGAAAGGACTGGTCAACCACCGCAGACTTATAATCCCGGGTTATGTTGCAGTTTTAAGTGGGAAACTGGAAGAGGTCACTGGTTGGGAAATTATAGTTGGTCCTAAGGAAGCATCTGGTATTCCTAAATTTTTAAAGCAGATATGGAGAAATTAAAGAAATTTCAAATAAAATTTCTACCCTTAGAGAAAGTGGTGGAGGTTTCTGAAAATACCGATATTCTAAAAGCAGCTATAAAAGCTCGTATAAATCTCAGGAATAGCTGTGGAGGAAAAGGGCTGTGTGGTAAATGTAAGGTAAGGGTAATTTCGGGAAAATATAAAACCAGGAGTACCTTCACCCTTAAACCTCAGGAGATAAAGCAGGGCTATGTGCTTGCCTGCCAGACTTATCCCCTAACCGACCTTGTGGTAGAAGTTCTTCCTCAATCTCTGGAAGTGAGACCTCAAATTGCCAGAGCAGGATTGGGCGTAATTGGAGAGGACCTCTTAAAAGAAGAGAGCCCTGCAGAAGGGATTTATCCTTTAAAGCCTATTATTGGAGTTGAACATTTGAGATTAAAGGAGCCGGATCTGGAAAATAATCTTCCTGATGTGGAGAGAATCCGGCTGGCAGCGGGGAGAGAATTCACCATCCCGTTAAAAATTTTGGAACGGTTGCCTTATGTATTGAGAGAATCAAAATGGGATGTGAACCTTACCTGGTATATTCCCTGTAATTATGTTTTAGATATATCTCCGGCTAGCAGTAAAAATGGGAATTTCGCTCTTGCTTGCGATCTGGGCACCACTACAGTTGTCCTTCATCTTCTGGATTTATCCAGGGGTAAAGTCATAAATACCAAGGCAGAATATAACAGACAGATTATGGTGGCTGAGGATGTTATTTCCAGAATTATTCTGGCTGAGGAAGAAGGAGGGCTCCAGGAACTGAAAGTCCTTGCACTGGAGACGATAAATGAGTTAATCGTGAAAATATGTGAGGATACGGATATTTCCTCTCGTGAAATTACTGCTATACTGATTGCCGGAAATACCACTATGCTTCATCTTGTCCTGGGCATTCCACCAGATTTTATTCGCCGATATCCTTATACCCCGGTGTTCAAATCAGAATTGCTTGTTCCAGCTCAGGAAGTGGGAATAAATATTAACCCTCAGGGGTTAGTTTTGACCATGCCCGGGATAAGGAGCTTTGTGGGGTCAGATATAGTTGCGGGTATTCTGGCTTCGGGTATGGACAGAGAGGATGAGGTTTCTCTTTTTGTGGATTTAGGGACCAATGGTGAGGTTGTTCTGGGAAACAGGGAGTGGATGATTTCCTGCTCAACCAGTGCCGGCCCCTGTTTTGAAGGTGGAGGATTAACTTCGGGAGTACGGGCGATGGCGGGTGCGATTCAGAAAATAACTATTGTAGAGGATAAATTAAATTTCACCACAATTTCAGGAGAAAAACCCATTGGGATTTGTGGGACAGGAATAGTAGAGTTAATTGCCGAACTGTTTGTTAATAGAGTTATAGATAAAAGCGGAAATTTTATTCCCGGGAGTTCTCAACGGATTAGAGAGAATGAATACGGTGAACAGGAGTTTGTAGTTGTGGATAAAAATGAGTCCGGAAGTGGAAGTGATATCGTCATAACGCAGAGTGATGTTAAAAATCTTATTTATTCCAAGGCCGCAATATACCTGGGGATAGAGGTCCTTTTGCAGAAGATGGGTTTGAATGTCCAGGATGTCAGAAATATTTATATCGCTGGAGGGCTGGGGACATATCTGGATATTGAAAAATCAATAACAATCGGCCTTTTTCCGGATGTAGCCCGGGAGAGATTTAAATTTCTGGGCAACACCAGTATTCAAGGTGCAAGGCTTTATCTCTGTTCTCAATCTGCCCGTCAGCGAGCAGGGGAAATTTCTGATATGGTGACCAATCTGGAACTCAGTAATGTTCCGGAATTTCTGAATAATTACTCCAGTGCACTTTTTTTACCTCACACTGATATAGATAAATTTCCGTCTGTTAAGGAGAAATTGAAGTGAAAATAGCAATTGCCGGCAAGGGAGGAGTGGGTAAGACAATTATTTCTGCCCTTCTGGTCAGAGAACTCATAGAGCATGGTAAAGGTCCTATTTTGGTGATAGATGCTGATCCCAATGCCAATCTCAATATCCCTCTGGGGATAGATTATAACGGGACAATTGCAGATATCGTGGAGGAGCTCAAGACCAGAGCCAGAAGTGGAATCAGTAAGGTGGATATTCTGAAAATGGAGTTTCAAAACATTATCACTGAAGAGGAGAATTTTGATTTTCTGGTGATGGGTGCTCCAGAAGGACCGGGGTGTTATTGTGCAGTAAATGATATTTTAAGAGAAATCCTTAATCAATTTTCTCGCAACTACCCCTATGTGATATTTGATGCCGAAGCTGGTCTGGAACATTTGAGTCGAAAAACCGCAGGGGAACTGGATTTGTTAATATTGGTTTCTGAACCCAGTTTGAGTTCTCTCCATACATTGTTGAGAGCGAAAAACATAGCAGATAAAACCGGACTTACAGTCAAGGAATTTCTTCACATAATAAATAAAGTTCGGGGAGAGTTATCTCCTGATATTTTGGATTTCATGTTTAAAAACCAGCTTTTACCGTTTCTGACATTACCCTTTTCTGAGAACCTGCTTGAAGTTTATGAACGGGGAGAAAATATATTTGAATTTTGGGATGGAAATTTTCTGAAAAAGTTTGCTATAATTGTAAAGGAGAAAATTTTAAAAAATGGGGGTGGGAAATGAGAGATACGATGAATGATGAAATTTTGAAACTGGGAGTACAGAACTGGCCGGGAAAGGTGTATGAACTGGAAATCGGTGCTGATTCTCAACAGGGTGGTACAAGAGATAAAGTCATCAGGGTTGGGGGGCAGAACTGTATGCCATTTTTACATTTTGAAGGTGAGATGCCCAACGCTCCCCGGTTGGCTATTGAAATTCTGGATATAAAACCTCAGGAGTATCCTCAGGAACTGGTTAAAGCGTTCGGAGTGGCATTAAATAATCCTGTGGACTGGGCTAAGAAATGTGTTCAGGATTATGGATTTGATTTTCTGTGTTTAAGATTTATAGGGGCTCATCCCGATTGGGGAGATAAATCTTCTCAAGAATGTGCTCGCATTGTTGAGAAAGTTCTCAAGTCAGTAAAAGCCCCATTAATAATTGTAGGATGTGGGGATCCGGAAAAGGATCAGGATTTATTATTTGAAGTCAGCTCTGCTGCTCAGGGAGAAAATTGTCTCATCGGTATGGCGCTGGAAAATAATTATAAAAGTGTAGTCGCCTCCTGTATAAGTAATGGTCATTCTCTAATTGCTGAGACTCCCATAGATATAAATCTCTGCAAGCAGTTGAACATCCTTATTTCTGATATGGGATTTCCTGTGGAGAAAATTGTAATTCACCACGCTACTGCCAGTTTGGGATATGGGCTGGAATATACTTATTCTATTATGGAAAGGACCAGGTTGGCAGCCCTTCAGGGAGATAAACTTTTATCTCAGCCGATGATAAGCTTCGTGGGGTGGGAAGTATGGAAAACTAAGGAAGCAAAGGCAAGTGAAGAGGAGATGCCGGAATGGGGAGAATTGAGTAAACGCGGGGTATTCTGGGAGGTAGTTACATCCATTGCTTATCTCCAGGCAGGAGTAGATATTCTGGTTCTTAATCATCCCTCCTCTATTATCAGGCTTCAGGATATTATTAAAGATTTAATGTCCAGAGAGGAAATTATCTCCTGATGTTTATCATCGGAGAAAGAATCAACGGTATGTTCAAAAACGTGGCCAGGGCAATTGTTTCCCGGGATAAGAAATCCATCCAGGAACTGGCAGTGGCTCAGTTAAATAAAGGTGCAGATGCTCTGGATGTGAATGTCGGTCCTGCGTCCCCTAATCCCACAAAGGATATGGTATGGCTTATTCAGATTTTGCAGGAGATAACTGACAAACCGCTGGTTATCGATTCTCCCAGTGTAGCAGTTATTCAGGAATCTCTGCCAGAAGTGAAAAATCCTGTGATTATAAATTCCACCACTGCTGAGGACCATAAACTTCAAAATTTACTTCCTTTAGCCAAACAATACAATGCTAAAATCATTGCTTTGACCATTGATGAAGGTGGGGTACCCAAGGATGCGGAATCCAGATTGGAACTGGCTGTGAAGATCATAACCCATGCTCAGGAAGCAGGTTTAAGTCCTAAAGATGTTTATATTGACCCTGTTTTACTTCCTGTAAACGTTGCTCAGGACCATTCCCCGGAGGTATTAAAGGCATTGAGGGAAGTGAAACTTCTTTGCGATCCTGCTCCCCCAACTGTGGTGGGGCTTTCCAATGTTTCTCAGGGTGCCAAGCAGAGGTCACTCATTAACAGGACATTTGTAGTTATGGCACTGGCTTGTGGTTTGGATTCTGCCATCCTTGACCCTCTGGATGATGATGTGATCAATGCCATCAAGACCGCCGAGATTTTGCTCAATGAGCAGATTTTCTGTCCTGATTATCTTTCTATTTAACAAGGAGGAGAAATATGGAAGTAGAGGTCAGGGTTCCTGATTTTGAAGATGTTGAGAAGGTGACTGTCAGTTACTGGCATTTTAAAGAAGGGGATCAAGTAGAGGAGGGAAAAGACCTGGTGGAGGTGGCAACAGAAAAAGCTGTTTTTAATATCCCTGCACCCTGTTCGGGAATTTTAAAAACACAGGTGGTTAAAGAAGGAGAGACCATAAGACCCAGTGAAGTTATTGCAGTTATTCAAAGACAGTGAGGTGAGAATATGAAAGAAATTATCGAATTACTTGAAGAAAATGCCCGGCTAACCCCGGAAGATATTTCCAGAATCTTAAAAAAGGATATTGCCACAGTTAAGAAAACCATCGAAAAATTGGAAAAAAGTGGGGTTATCCTGGGATATAAGGCTATTATAAATGAAGAGAAGTCAAAATCGTTTAAGCCTGTGAGGGCAGTAATTGAAGTGCAGGTCACCCCCAAAAGAAATCAGGGATTTGATTATATAGCGGAAAGGATTTATAAATTCTCTGAGGTTGTGACATGTTTTTTAGTCTCCGGGACGTATGACCTTTTGCTTATTGTGGAGGGGGACAATATTCATGATGTAGCACAGTTCGTGGCTGAAAAACTTGCACCCTTAGAAGGCGTAAGAGGTACTGTTACTCATTTTCTACTTAAAAAATACAAACAGGATGGTTTTGTATTAACTAAGGGTAAAGAGAATCACAGACAGAGTATAAGTCTATGAAAGAAAGAATTGCTGATAGGGTTAACAAAATAGAACCCTCTGGCATCCGGGAATTTTTTGACCTTGTCCTGGGAATGAAGGATATAATCTCTCTTGGTATCGGCGAGCCAGATTTTGTGACCCCTTGGCATATCAGGGAGGCTGGGATTTATGCCCTTGAGGAGGGATATACTTCTTATACTTCCAATCAGGGACTACCACAGTTGAGGAAAATCATATCTCAGTATATTCACAGAAGATTTGGGGTGAAATATGATCCTGATGATGAGGTTCTTATCACCGTAGGGGTATCTGAAGCCTATGATCTGGCTATAAGGGCGGTGGTGAATCCCGGGGACGAGGTCCTTGTCCCTCAGCCCTGTTATGTATGTTATTATCCAGTGTCAGTGCTTGCTGAGGGTAAGCCGAAATATCTCTCCACATCCAGTACCGGCTTCAAAGTAACTCCGGAATTACTTACTTCCAATATTTCATCTAAGACCAAGGTTCTGGTTCTGAATTATCCCAATAATCCCACCGGAGTCACTTATACTCGGGAAGAATTAAAATCTCTGGCAAAAGTGATAAAGGAAAAAAACCTCATAGTTATAAGTGATGAAATATATGCGGAATTGACATATGACCATGGACATACTTCTTTATCCTCCCTTCCGGGAATGAGGTCTCGGACAGTATATCTAAATGGATTTTCCAAGGCATTTGCCATGACAGGATGGCGTTTGGGATTTGCTTGTGGGCCAGAAGATATTATTTCCGCTATGAACAAGATACATCAATATACAATGTTATGCGCACCTATTATGAGCCAGATGGCTGGAATAGAGGCGGTGTTGAAAGGGGATTCTGCAGTTCGTCAGATGTGCACAGAGTACAGACGGAGAAGAGATTACATTGTGGAAAGGTTGAAGGAGATGGGATTGGATTTCGTTTATCCCCAGGGAGCGTTTTATGTGTATGTAAATATCGGTAAAACAGGACTTTCTGCTAGGGAGTTTGCAATTAAATTACTCAGACAGAAAAAAGTTGCGGTTGTACCCGGAGTTGCATTTGGGCCTAAGGATGACAATGATAGATATATAAGGATAGCATATACGGTTGATTTTGACACTCTGAAAAAAGCCCTCAACAGAATCCAAGAATTTTTGAGGAGTCTTTAAGGTGAGTGAACCTCGTATCCTTCTTTTTTACATCACCCATCATTCCGGGCATCATAAAGCAGCCATTTCCATTCAGAGGGCGATAAATATTGTAAATCCTCATTCTCATATTCAGTGTATAGATGCTTTTAATTATACCAATCCAGTTATGAACCGTATTGCTCATAAAACCTATATGCAGGTAATCAGAAGGCGGCCTGAGGTCTGGGAGTATTTATATGATAATCCTAATATCGTCCTTAAGACCCAGCGGTTAAAAGCCCTGATACATAAATACAACTCCCGGAAGTTAATAAATTTAATAAAGGATGTTTCTCCTCATGTAATCATCTGCACTCAGGCTTTCCCCTGTGGGATGGTTGCGGATTTGAAGAAATACTCTGGGCTGGAAATTCCAGTGATGGGTGTTTTGACTGATTATGTGGCTCATTCTTTCTGGTTTTATGATACTGTGGATATGTATGTGGTTCCTGATGAATCATCTCGGGATAAAATGATAAATAATGGAATCTCAGAAGATAGGATAAAAATCTTGGGTATTCCCGTCAAGCCGGAATTCAACGATTTTCTGGATAAGACGCAGATAGTCAGGGAGTTGAACCTTGATTCTACAATCCCTACGATTCTGGTTATGGGAGGAGGAAGGGGATTGGGAAATATAAAGCAGATAGTTCATTCCCTTTACAAAATAGATATCCCATTTCAGATGATAGTCCTTGCGGGAGTGAATAAAAGCCTGTTTAATTATCTGAAAAGAAAACAGAAAAAATGGAGTAAAAGAAAAAAAATTCTGGTTTATGGATATGTGGATAATGTTCATGAACTTATGACTGTGAGTGATATTTTGATTTCCAAACCAGGAGGTATTACTACTGCCGAGGCGTTAGCCAAGGGGTTACCGATGGTGATTTTCAATCCTCTCCCAGGGCAGGAGAGGAGTAATACTGAATTTTTGCTCAAGATAGGTGCTGCCATAAAGTGTGAGCATCTTTCGGATCTTCCCATTCTTATAAAGGATTTATTCCTCAACAGAGATAAGTTAAAAATTATGAGCATGAACGCCAGAAGGCATGGGCACCCTGATTCTTCTTTAAAGATAGCTCGGGAAGCGTTGGTTCTTATTGAAAAAAGATGATAACGGAGATATTCTGGAGTTTAGTTTATATAATGGGACAATTTTTTATAAAGGTGTTGCCCCGCAGTTTTTTGTTTGCTATATCCAGGATATTTTCCTTCTTTTATTATCTCTGGGCTTTCAGGACTCGCAGAATCATAAGGGAAAATCTCAAAATAATTCTCAATAATCGATATCGTGAGAAGTTGGTGATAAATACTTTTTATAATTTTTCGCGTTATCTTATAGATTTTTTAAAAACCAAAAATAACGACGGTCTCTTTTTCCGAAAATATATTAAGGGCGAAAATATCCACATCATCGATGATGCTTTGAGACGGTCATCGGGGGGAGTGGTAATTCTTACAATTCACCTCGGGAACTGGGAGGTTGGTGGCGGGTATCTGGCCTATCTGGGATATGATTTATCTGCGGTGGCATTGGAACATTCTGTAAGATATGTTGAAAAAGTTTTCAATCGTCAGAGGAAAAATCTGGGTATTCATGAGCTTCCATTTAGAAATTCTTTCAAAACTTGCCTGGATATCCTCAGAGAAAAGAAACTTGTCGCTCTGTTATGTGACAGGGATTTCACTCTAAATTATTATCCCGCAAGACTTTTTGGAAAAATAGCCTATATACCTAAGGCTCCGTTTTTGCTCGCTTTGAGGGCAAAGGTCCCTATGGTGTTCGGGATTACCATCGCTGAGGGAAATAATTATAAAGTTGTTATGGAAAGAATTTTGGAATTCAAACATTACAGTTATCAGGAGATACCTGCTCTGGTGGACGAGGTGGCAAGGATAACCGAAAAATATGTGCTGGATTATCCTGACCAGTGGTTTTTCTTCCATAGATTTTGGGAACAGCCGAAAGAGGTTGTGATTATTTAGTTTTCTGATATAATTAAAATATTTATGAGTAAAAATATAGCGAGAAAAGTTTATAACATTTCAGTTATTGGAGCAGGTCATGTGGGGCTGGTCACTGCTTCCTGTCTGGCAGATTTAGGACATAAAGTATGTTGTATGGACAATGATTCCGCGAAAATAGACCTTTTGCAGAAAGGAGAAATTCCCATTTATGAACCAGGCCTGAAAGAGTTGGTATCTACAAATACACTTCAGGGCAATCTTTTTTTTACCAATTCCATGGAGGAAGCCGTGGTCCATGGAGAGGTTATCTTTATCGCTGTTGGTACCCCTCCTAAAGAGAGTGGAGAAGCAGATTTAAGTTATGTGGAAAATGTGGCCAGGGAGATTGCCCAACTTATGGATTCCTATAAACTTATAGTAGAGAAATCAACTGTACCGGTGGAGACCGGAGAGAAGGTAAAAAACACCATAAATCTTTATATTGAGAAAGATGTGCCATTTGACGTTGCTTCCAATCCTGAATTTTTACGAGAAGGTTCTGCTATTCACGACTTCATGCATCCTGATCGAGTTGTAATCGGTGTGGATAGTGAACGGGCTGAAAGGGTTTTGACTGAGATTTACGGACCTTTAAATGCTCCTATAATAATTACCGATATAAAAAGTGCGGAACTTATAAAACACGCTTCCAACTCATTTCTGGCGATGAAGATATCGTTTATAAACGCTGTTTCCAGGATTTGCGAGAAAGTAGGGGCAGACGTGGAAAAGGTAGCTCAGGGTATAGGATTGGATAAGAGAATTGGACAGGAGTTTTTAAAGGCCGGCATAGGATTTGGAGGAAGTTGTTTCCCGAAAGACCTCGATGCCTTTATCCATATCGCTGAAAATCTGGGATACGATTTTAAACTTCTCAAGGAGGTAAAGAGGATAAATGAAGAACAGAAAAGACTCGCTGTCCAGAAAATTAAAGATGTGCTCTGGATTATTAAAGATAAGAAAATAGCGATATGGGGGGGAGCGTTCAAACCTGAGACTGATGATATCCGTGGCGCTCCGGTAATTGATATAATAAATGAATTACTGAATGAAGGAGCAACTGTATCTCTTTATGACCCTCAGGCAATGGAGAATTTAAAGATAATATTTGGAGAAAAGTTGCATTATGCTGACGATAAATATCAGGCGATAGAAGATGCGGATTGTCTTGTGATTGTGACCGAGTGGGATGAATTCCGAAATATAGATTTTGATTTTCTCAGGCAAAGGATGAAATTGCCGTTTATCGTGGATGGCAGAAATATATTCTCTTTGCAGAAATTACAGGATAAGGGATTTATATACTGTGGTTTTGGCAGGCCTCAGATAACAAATTCAAAATCCGGAGTTAAAAAATGATTTCAGGGGTAAAGGTTAAAGAATTGAGGTTTTATCTTGATGAACGGGGCAGACTTTTAGAAATCTTGAGAGCCGATGATGAACTGTTTAAAAAATTTGGCCAGGTGTATATAACTACAGTATATCCGGGAATAATTAAGGCCTGGCATCTGCATAAAAAACAGACCGACAATATCTGTTGTATAAAAGGAAATGTTAAGCTCGTGCTCTACGACAACCGGAAGAAATCCCAAACCTGTGGTCGCATAATGGAATTTGCACTCGGAGAGGCAAACCCCCTGGTAGTTCAGGTTCCTCCTGGAGTATATCATGGGATAAAGTGTATTGGCAATGAGGAGGCAATTGTCCTGAATGTCCCCGATTATCCATACAATCATAAAAAACCAGATGAATATCGTCTGGACCCTTACAGTTCCGACATTCCTTATGATTGGGGCAGGGTGAATAGATGAAGACATTATTAACGGGTGCTACTGGTCTTTTGGGACAAGCAATATGGAAGGTATTTAAGGATGAATATGAAATAGTTCCTGTATCTCTTTCGGGTGGAAAAGATACTATAAGATGCGATCTTGTCCAGGAAGAGGAAGTTGCCAGATTGATAGATAAATATCATCCTTCGTTGGTAATTCACACTGCAGCTATAACTGATGTCGACCTGTGTGAGCGGGAACCGGCTTTTGCTCATCAGGTGAATACCATCGCTACCAGGAATCTTACCTGGTATAGTTCTCAAATCCATTCCGCTTTTATATACATAAGTACCGATTATGTATTTGACGGTGAAAAGAGGTCTCTTTATGTGGAGGAGGATTGCCCTCAGCCTGTAAATGTCTATGGAATATCTAAACTGGGAGGGGAGAATTATGTTTCCTATTTTATGGAGGAATATTTCATTTTCCGGACCAGTTTCCTTTTCGGGAGATATAAGCAGAACTTTGTAACATCATGTGTGGAAAGATTGACTTCAGGAGAAGAGCTTGTTGTCGCTCATGACCAGATAATCACCCCCACATATGTTGACGATTTTGCCCAGGCTTTAAAAGAGTTTTTAAAAAAAGTGAGAACTCTTCCTCAAAGAGGAGAAACGGTATACGGAATATACCATCTTGTAAATCAGGGAAAATGTTCGCGCTATGAACTGGTGGTGGAAATTGCTCGTATTCTCGGGATTGATACGGATGTAATCACAGGAGTAAATTTAGATCAGATATCTAAAGATGCTGAAAGACCATTGTTTTCTGCACTCTCCCCTCATAAGTTTCAAAAATTTACTGGATTTATCATCCGGGATTGGAAAGAGGCATTGAAAGAGTTTCTGTCTCAATATGCCAAAAAGGGGTGAGGTTATGGATTTGAAGAGAACCTTAAAGAAGAAGAAAGAATTGATTGATGAATATTTGAAACTCGTCCTTCCCTATTCTGAAGGGCCACCAAAATTGCAGGAAGCGACCTGGTATGCGATGCTCAATGGTGGTAAGAGATTAAGGGGAATTATTATGATGGCTATTGCTGAAATGAAGGACCAGCCCCTGGAGATTATTTTGAATCCTGTTGCCGGTATAGAGATGATTCATACCAGCACCTTGCTTCTTGATGATCTTCCTTCAATGGACGATGCTTTGTTGAGAAGAGGAAAGCCCGCTTTGCATAAAGTTTATGGAGAAGCAATAACTATACTGGTTGCGGAATCCTTATTGCTGGAAGGACTGAGTTTGATAATTGAAGAGGTTATAAATGGCATTTCATCTCGGGAAGAGAGAAGCAGAATAATCGGAAATCTATTTTCTTCTATCGGCAAGGATGGTGTAATGTTAGGGCAGTTTTTAGATCTGTATAAGAGCAATCAGGAGTTAAAAT
Organism: Candidatus Omnitrophica bacterium 4484_49; assembly: GCA_002085265.1. Taxonomy (GTDB): domain Bacteria; phylum Omnitrophota; class Gorgyraeia; order Kaelpiales; family Kaelpiaceae; genus 4484-49. Next base: position 20,144 of record NATI01000001.1, read on the forward strand.
TGAAAGAAATTGAAGAGATCCATGCTAAAAAAACAGGCAGTCTTTTTGAAGTCTGTGTAGATATTGCCTCTTCTCTGGCAGGATTTATCCCCCAGGAGAAAAAGGAAATAATGAACTTCGCCACATATTTCGGTAAGGCGTTTCAGATAAGTGATGACCTTATAGCGGTGGAGAATAAGCCTGCACTATCCGGTAAGTTATCCCTTACTAAAGATAGAAGGCCCAATTACGTACAGTTGTGTGGGAAGAAGAAAACATTAAAGAATTTAAACGATTATGTCCAGAAGGCGATTTCCAGTTTAAAGGTTTTACCCAATTCTGAATTTTTGATTGAATTGACGAAGTATCTTAAAACTCGCAATAGTTAAACTTCTATAAGGAAAATGAAAGTGCTGATAACAGGAGTAGCAGGATTTGTTGGCTCTCATTGTGCGGAATACTATGCTTTGAAAGGAGCCGAGGTATATGGCATCGATAATTTAATCCGTTCTCGATTATTTTCTTCTCGAAAGAAATCTGTAGAATATAACTGGGAATACCTCGCCAGATACAGGAATGTTCGCAGGATAAAGTCTGATCTTAGATACCCGGAGAGTTTCTCTTCCCTTAAGAGAATAAAATTCAACCTTGTTATACACACTGCTGCCCAGCCGGGTGTAGGTTTCTCGTTGAAAAACCCGGAAGATGATTTCCATCTTAATGCTTTATCCACTTTCAATATCTTAGAATTTGTTCGCAAATACTCCCCGCAGGCTACATTTATTTATTGTTCCACTAATAAAGTATATGGGACCAGAGTGTCAAAGTTTAAAATTAAGGAATGTCATACCCGGTATAAGTTTAAGAATATAAAGGGGGTAGATGAACATACCGGGATTGACCTTACACCTCATACTCCTTACGGTGTAAGTAAATATGTGGGAGATATATATACTCAGGAATACTCGGCGGTATACAGGATTAAAGCGGCGGTATTCAGAATGAGCTGTATATATGGCACCCGGCAGTTTGGATTCGAAGACCAGGGCTGGCTGGCGTGGTTTCTCATTTCAGGGTTAAAACATAGAGGGATAACAATCTATGGAGATGGGAAACAAGTAAGAGATGTTCTATACATTTCTGATCTGGTGGCTGCATTTGACAAGTTTCACCACTCTCCGCTTAATTCTGAAGTGTTTAATATTGGAGGGGGGATAGATAATTCAATTTCTCTTCTGGAATATCTCAAATTTCTGGAGGAGAATTTTGGAATCAAATTCCGCGTTAGATTTAAAGATTGGCGACTATATGATCAAAGAGTATACATCTCAAATATCACCAAATTAAATACCAAACTTAACTGGAAACCTAAAGTGGATTATCGGGAGGGGGTTGCTAAACTTTACACCTGGATAAAAAAGAACATTAATCTCTTTTGATATGAGACGTCCCATATTTCTGGATAGAGATGGTGTGATAAATATCGAGCCTTCAAGATTTGGTAAGGACTATGTCACTATACCAGGAGAGTTTCAATTTATACCTCAGGTTATTCCTGCACTGAAATTGTTAATCGATAACAATTATGATATTTATGTCATCTCCAATCAGGCAGGGGTGGGGAAGGGGATTTTCAGTTGGGAGCAACTGGAAGAAGTAACCAAACATATGCTGGATGTTTTGAGCGAGAATGGAGTGGAAATAAAAGAGGTTCTCTATTGCCCTCATCGTTCCCAGGATAATTGCAATTGTCGAAAGCCCAGGACAGGCAATTTGGAAATTGTGTGGGATAGATATCAAAGATTGAAAAAGGAAAGGATATTCTTCATAGGCGATCAGGAGAGAGATATTCAGACCGCGAAAAATTTTTCCATTTTATCTGTTCTTGTTCTTAGTGGTAAATCAAATTTTCATTCCTTGGGAAGTTTCTCTATACTTCCTGATTATATCGCTTGTGACCTTTACGACGCGGTTATAAATATAGTTTTGAAATGAAGATAAAGATGATTTCTGTGGATAAGACAACATACATAAAGGCCTTGGAGGCAAGGGTCAAAAAATGCAAAAGATGTTCTCTGGCGTTTACCAGGAATAATCCGGTAATTGGAGAAGGTAATTTAAATGCTCGTTTGATGTTTATCGGAGAAGCCCCTGGGGAGCAGGAGGACCTCCAGGGAAGACCATTTGTGGGCAAATCAGGACAATTACTTACCAGGATCATCCAGGCTATGGGGTTGAGTCGAGAGGAAGTGTATATAGCAAATATATTGAAATGTCGACCTCCAGGAAACAGAGACCCTTATCCTCAGGAGATAGAAAATTGTCTTCCCTATTTATTTTTCCAGATGGAACTCATAAGGCCTGAAATACTTGTACTTCTGGGGAGAATCGCTGGTATTGCGTTATTTGGCACCCAGTTTTCGATTACCAGGATGCACGGGCAACTTCTTTACTTCCGAGGTATAAAAGTAATTCCTTCGTTTCATCCTGCATACCTTCTGCTTAATCCCAGAGCAAAAAAACTTGCGTGGGAAGATATGAAGAATGTACTTAAACAGCTCAATCTTCCCATTCCGGATAAGCAATGATAGTTGAGGTCGCTTTTGGTCTTCCTGTGGATAAGACATTTAAATACATTCTCCCTTCCAGTTTTTCTTCTAAAAAAATTACACCTGGGGTGAGAGTCAGGGCTCCTTTTCGCAGTGGGGTGAAAATAGGCTATGTCGTCGATGTCCTGAAAGAGGGAAATAGAGAAGGACTTAAAGAGATATCTGAAGTTTTAGATTCCCGTCCGGTGATTAACTCCGATATATTGCAGTTAACCTGGTGGATGGCGATTCATTACTATTCTGCCTGGGGAGAGTGCATAGAGGCCAGTATTCCGGGACTGGTCCGCAAGGGGAGGAAGACGGTTAAACCTCATAAGGAAATAAGCATAAAGCCAGATATAAATTTTAAAAAACCCAGACGATTAACCCCTGCCCAGGAGAGGGCATTTAAAACTATCCGGGAAAAGTTCAATGCCTTTAATGTATTTTTGCTTTTTGGAGTCACAGCCTCAGGAAAAACCGAGATATATTTGAGAGCGGTAGAACTTGCACTGGATAGGGGAAAATCAGCACTGGTTCTGGTTCCAGAAATAGCACTTTCGCCCCAGACGGTTTCCAGGTTCAAAAATAGATTCAGAAATATTGGCATTTCTGTTTTACACAGTGGCCTTACTGAGGCTCAGAGATTTCAGGAATGGAATAAAATTAAAGATGGAGAAAGCCGGATATGTATAGGTACCCGTTCAGCAGTATTTGCACCGTTTGTAAATCTGGGGGTTATTATAATTGATGAGGAACATGAGGTCAGTTATAAACAGGATGAACGTCCCCGGTATCATGCTCGTGATCTGGCAATAATCAGAGGTAAAATATTTAACTGTCCTGTGATTCTGGGCTCAGCGACTCCCAGTTTAGAATCATACTATAAAGCCAAGAAAGGAGAATACATACTTCTGGAACTCCCTCACAGGATAAAAAGGAAGAAACTCCCTGATGTGAAAATTATCGACCTCAGGTCTGAGAAAAGAAGAGGGTTAAAACCTCTGGTGTTCTCTCAACCCCTGAAAGTTGAAATTCAATCGCTACTGGATAGAAAAGCACAGGCGATGTTATTTCTCAATCGTAGAGGATTTTCTACTTCTTTGGTATGTCTTAAATGTGGCTATGTGATTAAATGTCCCCGGTGTGAAATTTCACTTACTTATCATTCCAGAGCGAAAAGGCTCATTTGCCATCATTGTAATTATAAAACGGAAAAGATTTCCATCTGCCCTCAATGTCAATCCCGATATTTGATATACAGGGGATTCGGTACTCAGAAGGTGGTAAGTGAACTTCACAGATTATTTCCAGGTATAACCACAGCTCGTCTGGATTCCGATGTTTTACGGAAAAGGGGAGTTTTAGAAAAAATCATTCAAGAATTCCGTGACCACAAAATTGATATCTTAGTGGGGACACAGATAATTGCCAAAGGGCATGACTTTCCCAATGTTGATCTGGTAGGAGTTATTCTTGCTGATTTGAGTTTAAACATTATAGATTTCCGTGCTGGTGAGAGGACATTTTCTCTTTTGACTCAGGTTGCTGGTAGGTCTGGAAGAGGAAGAAGAGGAGGAAGGGTAATTATTCAAACCTATAACCCTGAGCATTATACCATCCAAACCAGCCTTAAACAGGATTATCCTTCTTTTTACAGTCAGGAAATAGAGCGGAGAAAAATTTTAGAACTTCCGCCTTTCAGTCAGTTGATAAAACTGGAGTTAAGACACAAGGATCAGAATAAAGCAGAGCAGAAGGCATACAGAATAAAAGAATTACTGGGAGGAGTTGCTAACAGAGACTTTGAAATTTTGGGACCCGCTCCTCATCCTGTTCCCAGGTTAAGAGGAGAATATCGCTGGGATCTAATTATAAAATCCAAAAATCTTGCATCTACATTACGGTTATTATATAACATTATAGGATTCAGGATTCGGTTTGAAGGAGTAAAGCTAATTGTCGATGTTGACCCTTATGAGGATTAGGAGATGAAAATAGTCACATATCCTGATCCGGTGTTAAAAAAGAAGATTGCCAAGGTAAAAGAGATTGGAGAGCAGGAGTTGAATCTTGTCCGGGAGATGATTGAAACTATGCTGGAAAATAATGGTGTGGGGCTGGCTGCTAATCAGATAGGTGTAAGTAGAAGGGTATTCGTGGCTTCACCTACTATGAAAAGGGACGATGTTCTGGTGTTATTCAATCCCCGGATAATAGGGAAATCTGGCTCTGTTGAAGATATGGAAGGATGCTTGAGTCTCCCCGGGATTACTGCTACCGTGAGAAGAGCAAATACGGTTGTGGTAGAAGGGTGGGATATAAATGGTAAAACACAAAAAATAAAAGCCACTGGTCTCCTGGCCAGGATTATTCAGCATGAAGTTGATCACCTTAATGGTAAGCTGTTCATACATCGACTTCCCTTTCGGGAGAGAAAAAAACTGCTTAAGGAATATTTTAATAAATGCGGATAGTATTTTTTGGATCCGGGAATTTCTCCATTCCAGTTTTTGAATATCTGTGTAATCAAAAAAAACATCAATTGCTGGCTGTTGTCACTCAGCCAGATAAAAAAGGGGGTAGAGGTTATAAAGTTCAGCATACTCCGGTTAAGGAGTATGTTCTCAAAAATAGAATTTCCACACCCCCTGTTTTTCAACCCCAGGATGTCAATTCTGTAGATTTTATTCGACTTTTGAGAAACCTGACTCCTGATTTATTTATAGTGGCATCATTCGGGCAAATTTTTAAAAGAGAGGCTCTTTCCCTTCCCAGAATATTTGCTATCAATATTCATGCTTCCCTATTGCCCAGATATAGGGGAGCAGCCCCTGTGAATTGGGCAATCATAAACGGAGAAGAAATTACGGGAGTGACGATTTTTAAAATGAACGAGCGGATGGATGCTGGAGAGATAATTTCTCAGCGAGAATGTAATATCTCCTTTCAGGATACTGCGGTAACTCTAGAAAAGAAGCTTGCAGATATCGGTAGGGATTTGCTACACCAGACATTGAATGCGATTGTTGAGAGTAGATTTCAATTAAGACCTCAACATGGTAAGCCCAGTTATGCTCCCAGGCTGAAAAAACAGGACGGCTTTATCCACTGGAAGAGGTCTGCTTTGGAAATTTACAACCTTATCCGGGGTACACAACCCTGGCCTGGAGCGTATACTTATTTTCAGGAAAAGCTTTTAAAAATTTTCACTGCTGAGATAATAAAGATGGATGAAGGTATGAGAAGTGGAAATCCTGGGGAGATATTGGATACAGATAAGGAAGGATTTATTGTTGCCTGCGGAAGCGGGAGTTTAAGGATAAAAGAATTACAGCCTGAATCCCGGAAGAGAATGTCTGCCAGGGAGTTCATTTCAGGATATAGAATCAAGCCTGGTATGAAATTAGGACCTTGAAAATACTATACATAATGATAAAATAGACAAGATGTATACCAGATTATTTTCACTGATAATTTTGATTTTAATCATTACAACAGGGATTTCTTATGCTCAGGAAGTTCAGGCAGTCAGAATAATAAAATATGACAAACAGTACAATTTTATAGTGATAGATCAGGGAAAGATCCACGGGCTTGTTCCTGGAATGGATTTTGCCATCGTTAAAAATGGTGCTGAGATAGGAAAAATAGAGGTGGTTAAAGTAAAGGATAATGTATCTGCCTGTGATATTTTGGAATTACTGGAAGGTTTTTCAATTAATGAAGGAGACGTGATAACACTTTATCCAATCGGTCAATCATCAAATGTGAGCAAGCAGCCGTCTTCGGTGACTCCTCGGGAAGTTCCCCAGAAGAAATCTGCTGGTAGCGCAAAGAAGAAAGGAGGATTCTGGTATACCCTGTCTCAGCCCTTCAGAAAGATGTTCCGTGAAAACGAAGAAGGGGAAGAAGTTTCAGGAGTTACTGCTCCACCTCGCAGTATGGAAGAGATTATAACTGTTTCTCGGTTGGAAGGACCACAGATGAACATAGATGTGTATGCGGACAAAGATATTACATTTTATAAACTCCGTGATGTCCTTGATGAACATAAAGTGATAATTACCCATTCCAACAGACTGAACGGAACCTTAACAGGATTTAAACTTGCTCCTATGGGCATTGCTGAGCAGGTATTTGCTGATTTCCGAGGACTTCAGGAAAGGAAAGTCGTGTACTCATTTGAGATTAAGCCTCAGGGTCCACAAACATCGAAAATCTCTGTAAGTGTGAAATTGATTTCCTATAGCAAACATGACCAGCCCAGATATATAATTTTAAGGACAGGGAAGTTGATTGACGAAGTACGAGAAATTTTATCCGAGGTAAAAACCAAGGCAGAGAGCAAACAGCAAGAATGGGGAGGAGAAAATGGCTAAACCGAAAGAGGGCAAAAAGCCGACCAATTGTAAGCAGTGTAATAAGAAATTGAGTAAAAAAAAGTGGTATTATCGTAATGGAAATTATTTTTGTAGCAAGAAATGCTGGAAGGCGTTTGATGCTAAGCAAAAACAGGAGGCTAAAAAGGAGGAATGAGATATGCTGGGATCTGGTGATATTGAATGGTTAGGTCACGCCAGTTTCAGGATAACTTTCAATGGCAGGATAATCTATATTGATCCCTGGGAAATATCTGATCCCAAACCTGGAGATATAATATTCATCACTCATTCTCATTTCGACCACTTCTCTCCGGAGGATGTCTCTAAACTCGCAAAGCAGGGGACATATCTTATAGGGCCCCAGGATATATTAGGGAAAGTTCCTTCCGAGTGTGAATTTGTAGCTGTGAAGCCAGGTGATGAAAAAGAAATTCTGGGAATAAAATTTGAAGTAATCCCCGCCTATAATATAAATAAACAGTTTCATCCCAGAAATAATAACTGGGTGGGGTATGTCATTCATCTCGGGGATACTAAGGTATATCATCCGGGAGATACAGATTTAATACCTGAGATGGAAAATATTAAACCGGATATTGCTCTTTTACCCATTGGGGGCACCTATACTATGAATGCTGAAGAAGCAGCGCAAGCCGCTAAACGCATGAATGCGAAGAAAGTGATTCCTATGCATTATGGGAAAATAGTGGGTTCAGATAAAGACCTCGAGATATTCAAGTCCAGTTTACCTCCGGATGTGGAAGTTCTCACCTTACCTTCCGGTCGGTAAGTTTTAATGGAACGCTACCGCCAGATAATTTCTGATTGGGATAAATTTTCTTACTATTGTTCCCAGCCTCTTCCCAAGACCTTGCGGGTAAATACTCTGAAAGTATCACTGGATATGATGGAGAAATACTTTAAAAAATTGGGATGGAGTTTCAAGAGATTTGATTTCTGCCTCTGGGGATATGAGGTGCAAACTGGCGATGAAATTTCCAGAACTTTAGAACACTGGTTGGGATATTATTATATTCAGGAAGCAACTTCTTTTATCTCAGTTCTTGCACTTCAACCTCAACCCGGCGAAAAAATTCTGGATTTATGTGCTGCTCCTGGAGGCAAAACTACATTTATCGCTCAGATTGTCAATAATAAAGCATCCATCTGGGCTAACGACATCGGCTTCAGGAGAATTCGGGCTCTTATGGCCAATATATATCGTATGGGAGCAGTATCTGTTATTGTGACAGGATATAATGGTTTGTCTTTCCCCCAGAAGTTTAAATTTGATAAAGTGCTTTTGGACGCTCCCTGTTCTGGGGAAGGGAATATGCGTAAGGACCCTCGCAGGGTTAAAGGAGCGGAGTTAGGATTTATAAACAATATATCTGGTCTCCAGAAGGGGTTGATTCAGAGGGCAATAGATGTACTTAATCCCGGAGGGATTCTGGTATATTCTACATGCACTCTGGCACCGGAAGAGAATGAGATGGTTATAGATTATGTACTCAGAAAGAGAAAGGTAAAAGTTGAAGATATAGATTTGAATATCCCGTATTCTCAGGGTATTACAGAATGGAATGGGGAAAAATTTCATCCTGACCTTGCAAAGACCATGCGTATTTACCCTCACCATTTAAATTCTGGAGGAGGTTATATTGCCAAACTCAAAAAAATTGGTTGAGGAGATAAAGAAATATTTTGAGAAGAGATTTGGTCTCTCCAGAAAAATATGGGGACACCACATTATTATCCTCCGAAATGAAATCGGATGGTTGATAAATCCTCAACTTTATGACTGGATTTTTAATATCGGTAACAAAGCATACTCGCTGGGGATACCATTTGTAAGGTTATTACCTAAAGGGATAAAGCCGACTTCCTGGGGCCTTATCTTTATGGGCAGGGAAATTACCAGGAACATAATTGAGCTTGGATTGGAAGATCTGAGAGGACTCCTTTATAGAGGAAGGATAAAGGGGAGTCGAGATATAGAGACAGGATATGTTGCGCTGGGTTACAATGGAGAAATTATTGGTTGTGGATTTTACAAAGATGGTGTTCTCGAAAATCAAATTCCCAAAGCCAGAAGAAAGAGTTTACTGGAGATACTTCCGCAGTTAAAATGATATAATGTTTGTGCTATTTTCCATATGGTATAAGTTATGTGTGATCGGTAGATATGCCCCCTTAGCTTAATGGGATAAAGCACAGGCCTCCGGAGCCTGGGATGGGAGTTCGATTCTCCCAGGGGGCGGGGTTAGTTACAAGTTACAGGTTACAAGAGTGAAGAAAAATTGAGGTGAAAAGTTAAAGAGAATGTTTTAAAATAAATCCAATGATAGAAGAGAGGAGAAAACATCCCCGAATAGAGACTCAGTTACCTCTGAAGTTATTTGCGCAGGAGGCAGATTTTATAACTCAGAGTGTAAATCTCAGTTGTGGTGGTGTGTTGTGTGAGATAAATGAATACATTCCTGTAATGACCAGACTGAAAATACTTATGCTTTTGCCAGGAGGAAGAAAGCGAAGTCAGAAGATAGAATGTGAGGGAATAGTGGTCAGGATAGAACCCGACCAGCCTCAGAATAATAGAAATCACTACAGAGTAGCCATTTTTTTTAATAGGATGAAGAAGACAGACAAGGCTAAAATTGCAGAGTATGTGCGGCGTCAGAAAACAGATACATCTTCCAGTCAGAGTTGATAACATACTTGTCAGCTCCTGCCTTATCGGTAAGAAATGTTCCTATGATGGGAATCACAGAAGAAACAGATGGGTTTTGGAATTCATTTCTGGAATAAAAGTAATAGATGTCTGCCCTGAAATGTTGGGTGGACTTACTTCTCCTCGTTTTCGGAGCGAGATTAAAGACGGTGATGGTAAAGCAGTGCTTGCAGGAGATGCCATTGTTATCAATGAAAGGGGCGAGGATGTAACAAGTTTTTTTATAACAGGAGCAAATGAAGTATTGAGAATTGTTAAAGAAAATGGAATAAACTGTGCTATACTTAAAGCCCGCAGTCCATCCTGTGGAAAGGATAAAATATACGACGGGACTTTCTCCGGAGGACTGAAAAAAGGAGATGGTGTTACCGCTGCTCTGTTGAGGTTAAATGGTGTTACCATTTATGATGAAGAAGAAGTGGAGAAATTTTTAAGACGAAAGGAGGTAAAAGATGCTCAGTTTCAACGACTTTCAGAAAATGGAGCTGGTAATAGGGAGGATTAAGGAAGTCGAAGACCATCCCAATGCTGATAAACTTTATGTATTAAAGGTCTCAGTTGGGGATGAAGAGAGGACTTTAGTTGCAGGTATTAAATCTTATTATTCCAGAGAAAATCTTTTAGGGAAACAGATTGTAGTTGTGAAAAATTTGGAACCTGCAGTTATCAGGGGAGTAAAGAGTGAAGGGATGCTTCTGGCTGCACAGGATTCTCAGGGAGTGTCGATTCTCATTCCGGATAGAGAAGTGGAAGATGGAGCAGGTATCAGATAACTTTAAAGCTGGTTTTGTAGCTGTAGTGGGAAAGCCCAACGTGGGGAAATCCACACTTATAAATAGATATTTAAAAGAGAAAATTTCCATAGTATCCTCGAGACCTCAGACGACCAGAATCCGAATGCTTGCCATTTTAAATCATAATAACTACCAGGTGATTTTTCTGGATACCCCTGGAATTCATGAACCCAGGAATCTTCTGGGGAAATATATGGTAAAGGAGGCAGAGACTTCACTGGAAGATGCTGATATTATTCTGGTATTGGTGGATGCCACTACGGGAATAGAAACTGAGGATAGACATCTTCTGGAGCTGGTGGAAGGATATGATAAAAAAAAGATTCTGGCGGTAAATAAAATTGATGCTGTAAATAAACCGGAACTTCTTCCCATTCTGGATGAAGTGCGTAAACTTGCAGAATTTGACGAATATATACCCATAAGTGCCCTTGAGGGGGAAAATACTGATTTGTTACTTCAGAAAATAATAGAATTTCTCCCGGAATCTCCACCGTTCTATCCCCGGGATCAGTTAAGTGATAGACCTGAGAGATTTCATATCGCAGAGCTCATAAGGGAGAAAATTCTGGAAAACACTTATGAAGAAATTCCCCATTCAGTAGCAGTGGTGGTGGATGAGTTTAAGGAGAAGGAAGGGAAGGATTTAATTTATATAAAAGCCGTAATTTATGTGGAACGATCCAGTCAAAAGAAGATAATTATAGGTCGGGATGGCAGGATGCTTAAAAAAATCGGAAGCGAGGCACGAATGGAGATTGAAAGATTTCTGGGCAAGAAGGTGTTTCTCGATCTCTGGGTAAAAATTTACGAGAAGTGGAGGAGAGACAGTAAGGCTCTGAGAAGGCTGGGGTATAAATAATGAAGAGTAGAAAGTTAAGAGTTGGTGTAATTGGAGGGAGCAATCCTTCCCAGGAAATGTTAAATATAGCATATGAAGTGGGTAAGTTGTTAGCACTGAAGGGATTTGTTATTGTATGTGGAGGGTTGGGAGGTGTGATGGAGGCGGTATGTAAAGGTGCGAAAGACGAGGATGGAGTTACAATCGGCATTCTCCCTACCAGAAACCTGCGAGACGCCAATCCTTATGTGGATATACCCATAGCCACTGGCCTCGGTGAAGCGAGGAATATCCTTGTAGTTCTCAATTCCGATGTGATTATAGCCATAGATGGAGCATATGGGACACTGTCAGAAATGGCATATGCTCTTTTGTATGAGAAACCGGTGATAGGAATAAGATCCTGGGAACTATTTAAGAAAGGAAAGAGAGAAAAAAATATAATTTATGTGGATACACCTCAGGAAGCGGTGGAAAAACTCCTGCAGGTTCTGAAATTGACAAATGCCTGAAGAGTATTTTGACTACCAGGAAATTGAGGAGCAGCCAGAGGAACTGGACTCTGGACATATGGTTGAATGCCCTCATTGCAAAAGACCCATACCTCATGATGCTTTATTATGTTATTACTGTGGTAATAAAATTACCAAAGCATCTTTACCTAAGTGGGTTGTAATATTGATTGCGATTATTGTTATTTCTTTTCTGGTCCTCCTTATTTAACCATCTTCCTCCACCTACGCGGTGGAAGATGGTTGTGATTGATAATCAACGTGTTACAATACTTGTCTTTTAAAATGTCTGAGTTTATAATTTAAATATGCCTGCGAATCTACCACCACAATACCACGCTGCTTATCAGAAGTACAGAGAGGCTAAAACTCTGGAGGAGAAGATCTCTGCGTTGAAAGAAATGTATGCTGTAATGCCCAAGCATAAAGGGACTGACAAACTTCAGGCAGATATAAAGAGAAAAATTGCTCAACTCAAGGAAGAACAGCAGGTCCAGAAGCAGAGAAGGAAAGGGGGAGGATTTATTCTTCCCAGGAAAGAAGGAGCAGGCCAGGTTGTTCTTCTGGGGCCACCTAATTGTGGTAAATCTTCACTCCTTAAAGTTTTGACTAATGCTCAGCCGGAGATAGCAGATTATCCTTTCACCACCACTCAACTTAATATTGGTATGATGCCTTATGAGGATATTCAAATTCAGATAATAGATTTGCCTCCATTCACCGGTGAAGAAGTTCCCTGGTGGCAGAGAGAGGTTGTGAGGATGTCGGATTTAGTAATTTTTATGGTTGATTTGTCTCGGGATAATTTCTGGGAGGAGTTTGAGAATATCAGAAGTTATCTTAGAAAAAAGAATATTTATCTTTCCGATGAAGATGCTCACACTGACAGAGAAGAAGAACTGGAAGGACCTGTTGTGAAAAAGATAATAGTGGTGGGAAATAAAGTTGATTCTCCGAATGCAGAAGAGCGTTTTGAGGTTCTGGAAGATAAACTTCCCTCGGGATGGAAAAAGATATCTATTTCTGTTGATAAAAATATAAATTTAGAGGGGTTGAAAACACTCATATTTGAAGGTTTGTCTATAATAAGAGTTTACACAAAACAACCGGGAGAACCTGCTGATTTAAAGGACCCTCTTATTTTACCTGAGGGAGCAACTGTGGTTGAGGCTGGACAGAAACTTCATAAGGACTTTGTCCATAAATTAAAATACGCTCGTATCTGGGGTTCTGCCAAGTTCGATGGCCAAAGGGTACCCAGAGATTATGTTCTTCAGGATAGAGATATTATTGAATTTCATATCTGATCCCACACTCTGTAATTTTGATTGATTCCTTAAGGGCTTAATTTTATCATTTAAGAAAAAGGAGGTTGTTATGAGGATATTGATCACAGGAGGGTGTGGATTTATAGGCTCACACTTGGTAGACAGGCTGGTTACTCAGGGATACAAGGTGAGGGTTTACGACCTCTTAGAGCCTCAGGTCCATCAGGGTAAGAAGCCTGAATATTTAAATAACAACGCAGAATATATTTTTTCTGACCTCAGGGATAGGGATACCCTTAAAAAGGCATTACGAAATGTGGAAATTATCTTCCATCTTGCCTCTCAGGTAGGCGTCGGGCAGTCAATGTATCAGATAGAGAAATACACCTCTCACAACCTGACAGGAACTGCTGTGCTTCTGGATTTACTGGTTAATACTAAGAATAAGGTAAAGAAATTGATAGTCGCTTCCAGTATGTCAATATATGGAGAGGGGGCATATAAATGCAAAAATTGCGGAGTAGTTTATCCTCTGGAAAGGAGTCTCAAGCAGTTGAGAAAAAGAGATTGGGAGGTTTATTGTCCGGAATGTAAAAAGAGAGTTAAACCTATTCCTACTCCCGAGGATAAACCTTTATACCCCTCTTCCATATATGCATCTAATAAAAGAGTACAGGAAGAGATGTGTATGATTGTAGGAAAGGCTTATAAACTTCCAACAGTGGCTTTGCGTTACTTTAATGTCTACGGGCCCCGGCAGTCACTTTCCAATCCCTATACTGGGGTGGGAGCCATTTTCCTTGCCCGGGTGAAGAATAATAAACCTCCTTTGGTTTTTGAAGATGGGAGGCAAAGTCGAGATTTTATTTACATAGATGATTTGATAACCGCTAATATCCTGGCTATGGAAAAGAAAGAAGCAGATTATCAGATTTTCAATGTAGGGAGCGGTCAGCCTATCAGGATAATAGAAATTGCCTATACCATTATTTCTCTATTGGGAACTGATGTTGGAGTAAATGTTCTTAATAAATATCGAATTGGAGATATCAGGCATTGTTATGCTGATATTTCTAAAATCAAAAGCACTCTGGGATTTAAGCCCAGAGTAAAATTTGGAGAGGGTATGCGGAGGTTAATTTCCTGGGCTGAGAGCCGGCGTGCTCTGGATTTGACGGATAAGGCTCAAAGGGAGCTGGAGAAGCGCCACCTGACTACCTGAAAAGAATGCGAGAAGAGATTAAACAAGTATTGAGGTAATGTTTCAAAGATGAGTATTTATAATCTGGTAAGTTTTTCAGGGATATTCGTTTTGATCTTTGTATCCTGGATACTTTCAGTAAATAGAAAATCTGTAAACTGGAAGGTAGTGGTCTGGGGCATGGGCCTGCAGCTTCTAATTGCTATTTTTTTATTCTTGTTTCCTCTGGGAACCAAGATATTTATAGGGATAAACGAAGGAGTGATAAAAATTCTCAATTCTGCTACCGCCGGTGGTAAATTTGTATTTGGAAGGCTCGCTCTTGCTCCTGGAGAGAAAGGGCCTCAAGGGGAAACTTCTCTGGGTTTTATCCTTGCCTTTCAGGCATTTCCAACAATTATTTTCTTCTCCAGTTTAATGTCAATTTTTTATTACTTTAATATTCTTCCGGTAATCATAACGTTTCTCAGGCGATTATTTTCTTCTGTAATGAGAATTTCCGGAGCCGAATCTTTGGCTACCGCAAGTAATATATTCGTAGGGATTGAATCCGCATTTACTATTAGACCATATTTGAGAGAAATGACAATTTCTGAACTGTGTACGGTTTTGACTGCAGGGATGGCAACTGTGGCATCTAATGTCCTTGCCCTTTATGTATTTACTCTCAGGGAGCAATTTCCAAGTATAGCAGGCCATTTGATATCTGCTTCTCTTCTCTCTGCGCCTGCTGCGATTATAATTTCCAAACTATTGGTTCCCGAAACTCATACTCCCAGGACCTTGGGTAAGGATGTAAAGTTATGTTATGAAAAGGACAGCTCACTTTTTGAAGCCATAATAAATGGTGCCAACGCTGGAGTTAAGGTGATAGTGGGGATAGTAGCTCTCTTAATTGCTGTTTTGGGGTTGGTCTCAGTTATAGATTTATTTCTGGGAATTATAGGCGCCAGAGTTAATGCGATTTTCAACTGGCAATTTAATTGGACATTGTCTAATATTCTGGGGTATTTATTTTATCCTCTATGTCTGGTTTTAGGTATGCCGGTTTCTGACTGTAGTTTGGCAGGGAAAATTATCGGGGAGAGACTTGTGCTCACGGAAGTGGTTTCTTATAGACATCTGGCAGAGGCAATGCGTCAGGGAGTATTTCTTAGTCCCCGTTCTCCAGTTATCATCGCCTATGCTCTATGTGGTTTTGCCCACATTGCCTCGATGGCAATTTTTGTAGGAGGGATTTCCGCTCTGGTACCTGAACGCACCAGAGATATTGTAAGAGTATCTTGGAGAGCACTTCTGGGGGCAACTTTAGCCTGTTTGCTTACTGCCTGTGTCGCAGGGACTTTTCTTACACAGAAAGCGATTATTCTCTATCGTTAAAGATGGCAGTTAAAGATAGTTATACTATAAATGTCTTTGAGTACTCCTCCTGTAAGATTCTGTGTTTTGTATTTATAAACATGGGTATTTGAAGTAAAATAAAACAATGTTTGTATATCGAAGAATAAAGGTGGGGGAAAAAGAATTGGATGCGTTCCGAATAAAGCTCGCTTCCAAAAGTCTAATTGTAATTGTGGGGAACAAGGGTTACATTATGTGTGGATATTTAGATATGGCGGTTGCTGATAAATTTAAAGATGTAGCGGTGAGGGTTAGTGGAGTCGACACCATATCTCAGGTATTGAGGGCTAAGGTGGAATCCTGTAGTAAGAATGCACACAGACTTGGAATTTATAAAGGACAGCCAATTACCGAAGTTATTGAGATAATTGGGTAGTTTGTTAGTTGGCTAGTTGGTTAGTTTGTTAGTGGGTTCCTTTTAAAGATGACCGAAACTAAATCTCTAATTTCATCTCCTGAGGTTAGAATAGTGGATGCCTCTGCTGGCTCTGGCAAGACCTACGCCCTCGCGCACCGCTATATCCAGTTATTACTACAGAAGGAGGCTTCTCCGGATGCGATCAGGACGATTCTGGCTATTACATTTACTAACATGGCTGCGCGGGAGATGAAGGAAAGAGTTCTGGAATTCTTGAAGAAAATAGCTCTGGACTTTTTTACTGATCCCGGAGAGCGAGATATGATTTTTTCTAAAATCGAACTGGATAAACCCTTCGCTCAGATAAGAGCGCAGAAGATTCTGGATTATATAATTCATAATTATAATTTCTTTCAGATTCAGACCATAGATAGTTTTATATATCTTTTACTTTCAGGATGCGCTTTTCGTCTCGGATTGCCGGCGAACTTCAAACTCCAGGAGAATTACCAACAGTTACTTCTCTATAGCGTGGATGAATGTATTGAAAAGGCAGCCAGAAATGTGGAACTGAGAGAAATATTTCAGGAGTTTCTCCGTCAGTATGTTTATATTGAAAATAAAGAAAACTGGTTTCCAAAAAGAGATATCCTCCGTCTTCTACAATCGCTATTCTCTCAGATGAATGTATATGGAAAAACTTTCGCCAAATCCGACTGGAATGTTTCTCAGATTCTGGAAAGGAAGAGAGCGATTAAAAATCGGGTCAGAGAATTTATCCAGAGATATTCTCAATTCCTTAACGGGACTTTTTTGAATTCTTTGAAGAATTTTTGCGACCAGGAGGAGGTTTTTGACCTTATAATCCTGACGGGTAAAAATTTTACCAAAAAGACATTCCTTTATGACTCCCCTCCCTTGAAGAAATACGCTACGCCAGATCCCGAACTGGAAGAGGAATGGTTGAAAATAAGAGAAGAAATTACTGAAATTGCTGAGGCTGAGGCCCGAACAGTATTTAATTGCTATATAAATATTTTTGAACTTGTATATCGGATATTTGAATCCCGGGCGCAGAAAGAGGAGTTGATGTTTTTGCAAGAATTAAATAGGAAGGCTCAAGGGTTGTTCGGGAGAGATTTTCAGGTTCCGGAGATTTACTATCGTCTCGCCATTCGTTTTCGTCATTTTTTAATTGATGAATTTCAGGATACAAGCAGATTACAATGGGAGAATCTATTTCTGATGATTGAGGATGCACTTGCTACGGGAGGTACCCTGTTTTATGTGGGAGATAAGAAACAGGCGATATACAGATGGAGAGGTGGTGAAGTAAGCCTTTTTGATAATATCAGGGAGAGATTAAGAAATTATAACATAAAAGAGGAGCAGTTAACCACCAACTATCGTAGCCAAAAGGAAATTGTGGAATTTAACAATGCTGTGTTTTCTATCGAAAATCTGGAGCGTTTTTTACATCAGGAATTCGGAAATAGTAATAATCTAATATATTTCTCCCCTCGTGATCGCAGCGAGATTCTGGAGATATTTGAAACTTCACATCAGAAACCAAGGCCAGAGAATAAATATGGGTATGTGAAGATGGAGAAAATAGAGGGGGAAGATGGAGATGAGCGTGTTCAGAAGATAAAAAATCAACTTAAGGATATTATATTGGATGTTAAGTCTCGAAATTTTGACTTCAGTGATATTGCGATATTGTGCAGGTCCAATGATGAAGTTGAAATGCTCAGTGGATGGCTTATGGAAGAGGGATTCTCTGTCCAGTCGGAGAAAACTCTGGATATCAGGAATAATTCTATTATTAAAGAATTAATTTCGCTTTTGAAATTTCTCAATTCTCCTATTGATAATCTCTCCTTTACTGCTTTTGTCACCGGAAAGATTTTTCAAAAAGCAACAAATATGGATTGGAGAGAACTGGAGCAGTTCTTATTTGGGTTGACCTCTATATCCGGAGATTACGGGAGTGAATATATTTATCGCAGTTTTCGAAATACATATCCTGATCTCTGGAGTCAATATCTGGAGGAATTTTTCAAGTCGGTAGGTTTTCTGAGCACTTACGAACTGATGCTAAAAATCCTCACTAAATTCAGAGTATTTGAGAACTTTTCCCAATATCAGGGATTTGTAATGCATCTTCTGGAGTTGATGAAGGAGAAAGAAGAGGAGTTCCCCAGTCTGGAAGAATTTCTGGAATTTTATGAACATACAGAAGAAGAGATTTTCTATCTCCGGTTTTCAGAATCAGACGCTATAAGAGTGATGACCATTCATAAAGCAAAAGGTCTGGAGTTTCCAGTAGTGATAATTCCATTTCTGGATATGGATATTACTCCCGGAAGAAGTCGTGAAAGGAGAGGGTCTTCTTATGTGACGTTCCCTTATGCTCACACACTTCGTCTTTTACGACTGGATAAAAAATATGTGGTTTTATCTCCTGGGATAAAAGATATTTACATTCAGGAGTACAAACAGAGTTTTATAGATGAACTGGATGTTATATATGTAGCCTTCACCAGGGCTCAGTATGAGCTTTATGCTTTTTTGCCTTATGGAGGAAAGAAAAAAAATATGGTGGTTAATCTCATCCCTTCCGACTTCTGGGAAAAAGGGCAGAGAAGGATATATACTCGAAGAAAAAAGAGACCGGAAGATGTTATATTTATCAATCCCTGTGAATATAAAGACTGGGCTGAATTTCTCAAAGAAGAAAGGATTTCAATCGACACTTTGAAGTCGAGATACGATGTTAAACGTGGAAATATCTTACATTCCGTGCTGGCATTTATTTCCGACCTTTCCCTTGAAGATAAAGACAAAGTATTAGATGAAGCATTAACCAGGGTCAGGTTTCAGTATAGGGATCTTCCACCAGCAGAATATAGAAGGGAGATTGAAAACATAGTTAACCACAGGGATTTCAAAAAGTTTTTTTACCTCGATGGCGCCGAGGTTTATCAGGAGAGGGAAGTTGTCGATTCCCGGGGAATGACCAGAAGAATAGACAGGTTGATTATTACCCGGGATGAGATCTGGGTTGTGGAATATAAAACCGGAAGTCCTCTTCCGGAATACAGAATGCAGGTTGAAGAATATATGGACATTGTAAAGGGGATGTATCCTGAGCGTAAAATCTGTGGTTATATTCTGTATCTGGATAAGGGGAGAGTGGAAGAGATATATGGATAGAATAATTACCCACAATTTCGATTGCGATATAATTCAGGAGTTGACAGATTATATTCTTAAGCATCATCGCAATTCCAAAAATGATTATACTAAAGTAGCAGTGGTTTTTGGGGGAAAGAGACCTGCACTTTTTTTAAAGAGGACTCTGGCAGAGAAGTTGAAATCCAGTTATTATCCACCGCAGTGTTTCTCTGTGGAGGAATTCATCAATTATCTGATATCCAAGAAGGAGATTTTCACTTATGGTAATGACCTCGAAATCTGTTATTGGTTATACGAGATAGGTAAAGAAAAAGCTCCTCAGATTTTAGCCGGGAGGGAAAAATTCCATCAATTCCTGCCCTGGGCAAGAGAAATTCTGTCTTTCATCCAGGAACTGGATATGGAAGATGTTGACGAAGATTTTCTTCTTAAAGTAAAACTCAGTGCCGAGATTGGATATGAGGTTCCTGAGAATATAAATGAACTTTTAAAGTCGATTGTGATGTTGCGGGAGGAATTCCATCGCAAACTGGAAGAAAAAAAATCATTTACCCGGGGATATACATATCTCAAAGCTGCACAATTAGTTTCTGAAATAGACCTTTCGGAGTTTGAGGTGATAATATTTTGCGGGTTTTTTTATCTTCACAAGACGGAGTTAAAAATTTTCAGAGAACTTTTGTATCGTGATAAAGCGGTTTTAATTTTTCAGTGCGATGAACATTCTTGGCCGGTACTTAAAAAACTGGAGAAGGAACTTTCCATTTCGATTATTCCTGCTCGTCCTGCAAAGAGAAAACCTGAAGTAGTTATCCTCCGGGGGTTCGATATCCATTCTCAGGCTGGGCTGGTTAGAGAAATACTGAAAACTAACAGAATAAATTATAACCAGACGGTGATAGTTTTACCTCGCGCAGAGTCGTTGTTGCCTTTACTTTCAGAATTATCTCCTGTGCTTGAAGATTTTAATGTATCTCTGGGATACCCTCTCACCAGAAGCACGATATGTAGTCTCCTGAATATAATCTTCAAAACTCAATTGACCAAGGGAGAAGATGGGTATTATACCCGGGATTACCTCAGGGTTTTAACTCACCCTTTGATAAAGAACCTGGACATTACAGGAGATCCTCGAGTCACCAGGATACTTGTGCACAAAATAGAAGAATTTCTGCTGGGGATAGAGGAAGATGAAATTTCAGGTAGTTTATTCATTACCTTGGAGGAGATAGAAAATTTCGACCTCCTTTATCTCCGTGCTCAGAGTGCGTTGAATCACATAGGTATTTTAATTTCGCCTGAAAATCTGGAATATGTTCTTAAACAACTGCACATAATCGGCTTTGGTCTCTGGGAGGGTTTGGTGAATTTTGAACAATTTGCTGATTCTGTGGAGAGATTTTTAGATACCATTTTGAACAGAAGTATGATAGAGAAATCTCCTCTGGATGTGAGAGCAATGGAGGAAATATACAGGATCAAGGACGAACTGAAGATAGTGGATTTCAAGGAGGAAAAGTTTCCTCAGGAGGAGTTATTCAAAATTTTCAATAATAAACTGGAAAATGAAGTAATTTCGTTTTCCGGCTCTCCCCTTAAGGGTTTACAGATATTGGGGCTTTACGAAACTCGAGCCCTGAGTTTTGAAAATGTGATAATTATGGATGTCAATGAAGGAGTTCTTCCAAAATTAAGAGTGTATGAGCCATTGATACCTCGTCAGATAATGCTGGAGTTGGGGTTAAACAGATTAGAGGTGGAAGAGGAAATTCAACGATACCATTTTCAGAGGTTGGTGAAATCCGCCCGCTCTGTTTATCTGATTTACGATGATCGTCCGGATAAAGAGAAAAGCCGGTTCATCGAAGAAATTATATGGGAGGAGGAGAAAAAACAGCGAAAGTTAAATGTTTTATCCCAGCCCCGGGCGGCCTATCGAGTGGAGGTTCTGGAAAAAAAGAGAGAAGTGGAAAAGTCCGATTTTATACTTCAGGGATTACAGAGGTTCACATTTTCTCCTACCAGCATAGATACTTATCTCGATTGTCCTTTACAGTTCTATTATCAATATCTTCTGAAACTGGAGGAGAAAGAAATTCCGGAATAGGTTCCTTAAAGAATTTGAACATCGCTTCCGGACAGAATACGCCCGGAGAATGGGTGCGGAGGCATTTCTGGTAGAATACATAATGAGGTATCGGCTTCAGCAGTTTCTGGATAATGAGGAGAAAAGAAGCATAGATATCAAAAAGATAATTTCTCTGGAAGATGATACCCTGGGAGGAAAAATTGGTTTTGAGCGAGGTGAGTTCAGTTTCATATGTAAGATTGATAGACTGGAGGAGCTCAAAGACGGAACTCTTTTGATTATAGATTATAAGACAGGTAACTCTGCAAATCCTCCTCAGAAATTGGTTAAACTTCAGGAAATGGAGATGAACCGTGAGGATATAAGAAGGAGAATAAATTCTTTCCAGTTGCCGCTTTATTATTATTTCGTTAAAGAGAGATATCCCCGATATAGAGTAAATGCAGTTCTGTACAGTTTGAAAAATATGCAAATTTCACAATTATTTAAGGAAAAGGACAGAGGTAGTGAGGAGGAGGTTATAAACTATTGCCTTAAGGCGCTGGAGTTTATAATTTCTGAAATTTTAAATCCTGCGGTCCCTTTCGTCCCTGATGACTCCGACCCCCGCATTTGCAGAAACTGCTCTTATTTCTATTTGTGCAGATGAAAATTTTAA
>NATI01000004.1 GCA_002085265.1 Candidatus Omnitrophica bacterium 4484_49
CCTGTAACGCATTGATATCCAATCCCAAATCCTGAGAAAGCATACCAAAAACAGACTTTTTATCCTTCACTTTATCTGGGAGTATCTGTATACAGAAACTCAATTTATTCCCGGCAATCTCTCTGCCATAACGGTCAAGAATATTTCCACGAAATCCCGGCAAAGGGAGAATCCTGAGATAATTGTTCACACTCAGGTCATAGAAATACGCTCCTTTAACTACCTGAAGATAAAAGAGCCGAGAAATCAAAATCAGAAACGCTATCAGGACGCCGGATTTATAAACTTTGTTAAACATCTCTGTATGCCTAAAAAGGATAACATAACCACCATCGCTCCCAGCACACCATAACCCATTCTGGAGAGGAACAAAAATAAATCGATATCCGAATTGACCACTACAGGAAGATTGCACATACCTCTTACAAATATATATCCCAAAGCAAACAGCAAAATTTCCAGCGGAAACAATTTCTGAAAGATTTTGCGTTTATAATTATATCCCCAATATATCAGTCCCAAACTCAGAATATATACTCCTGGAAATCCGAAATTAAACAACTCTGCTCCTAACATATAGATTATAAACCTAATGGCTCTGAAATCTCGGGAGAAGATTAATATATACATTGTCGCAATTGCAGGGAAGTCAATACCGGTCAAAATCTTAAGAATACCCAGTGAGATGATAACAAGAATATCTAATATCATTCCAATTCCTTACAGATGATTACAACATCTTCCACCTTATCAATCGCAACAATAGGTCTTACCTGGGCTACTTTATATATCTGAGAGGGGTGAACTGAAACTTTATCAATTTTCCCCAGAAAAATCCCTTTGGGTAGTATACCCTCTCCAGAGGTAAATACCAGATCACCGCTCTTGGCCTGCGTATTTAAATCCAGATAAGTTAACACTAACTCCTTCCCTTTCCCCCGTCCCTTGAGAAGTGCTACTTCCCTGGTAGATGAAACTCTCGCCGAGACCTGAAATCTGGGGTCGTATATAGGTAGAACTGTGGAAAATTTAGCATGGACTTCATCCACCACACCCAGAAGCCCGTATCTGGTCACCACAGCTGAATTGGGTTTTACATCTTTATCTTTACCAGCGTTTATCACTATACGGTCAGTGATCTCTTCTTTTATCCGAAAAACTATCTCAGCGGGAATTGAATTCACATAACTGGAACTTAACTCCAATAACTGACGGAGCCTTTTATTTTCCTGGCGAAGCCTTTCTAACTCAACATTCAATCTCTGGAGTTCAACTTCCAGATCTAAAGGAGGGGTGTGTTTAAAAATTTTAAAATTCTGGAAACGATTACCGGAAAAAATTAGAAGATTCTGAAATTCGACCTTTAAAATATAAAAACCCCCACACACTAGTATTAATATGAATATTTTTTTCATCTATCATTTAAAGAAAAAAACACCCAAATGGATTTCTATATATTAAGATTCCAATCGAGGCTGGATAGTTACTCTTTTGAGATATCTGAGTTCTGAAAGCACTTTGCCAGTCCCCAGAGCAACAGCAGTTAAGGGGTCATCGGCAACGTGAACCGGTAAACCAGTCTCTTCCGATATAAGACTATCAATTCCTCGCAGAAGAGCTCCTCCACCAGCAAGAACTATCCCCCGTTCTATAAGGTCAGCAGCAAGTTCCGGAGGAGTCCTTTCCAGTGTAAACCGGGTAACCTCCAGAATCTGAGTTACGGGTTCAGCCATCGCCTCTCTTATCTCCTCAGAGGTGATAGTTACAGTCTTGGGCAATCCAGTAACGATATCCCTGCCCTTAACCTCCATGGTGAGCTCTTCTTCTTGAGGATAGGCAGAACCAATCTTAATCTTGATATCCTCCGCAGTTCTCTCACCGATCATCAAATTATATGTCTTTTTCATATGTTGAATTATCGCCTCATCCATTTCGTCTCCACCCACTCTAATACTCTTGGACAACA
This sequence comes from Candidatus Omnitrophica bacterium 4484_49, assembly GCA_002085265.1. GTDB lineage: Bacteria > Omnitrophota > Gorgyraeia > Kaelpiales > Kaelpiaceae > 4484-49. The sequence goes on from NATI01000004.1 coordinate 1,967, forward strand.
CAATTCCTGCAAGAGATATGACAGCAATTTCCGTAGTTCCACCTCCAATATCTATAATCATATTTCCCGCTGGTTCCTGAATGGGAAGCCCGACACCAATAGCAGCAGCAATTGGTTCCTCGATCAAATATACATCCCGTGCGCCGGCGTGAAGGGCAGAATCTTTAACCGCCCTCTTCTCCACCTCGGTTATCCCCGAGGGAATAGCAACTACCACACGGGGTTTTACAAACACTTTTCTTTTGTGCACTTTTCTTATAAAGTATCTCAACATCTGCTCAGTTACTTCAAAATCTGTAATTACCCCGTCTCGAAGAGGTCTGATGGCAACAATATTCCCGGGCGTTTTACCCAGCATTCTTTTGGCTTCTTCGCCGACCGCAAGTACTCGATTGTAATACTTGTCAATGGCTACAACGGAAGGTTCGCATAAAACAATCCCTTCTCCTTTTACATAAACCAAGGTCGTAGCAGTGCCGAGGTCAATACCAATATCTGAAGAAAACCACCCTCCAATCTGAAAATAAAAGGACTTTCCCAGGTTCACCACATTATTCAGGTAATTTCTCATTTCTTAAATTTTAACAACTTATCATTTTATGGTCAATTTTTAAATTTAACTTTGCCATCCAAAATTTTTTCAACATCGCTGACAAAATCAGGATAAGAAATTTTCACGCATTCCAGATCATCTATATTCGATTCCCCATCTCCAATAACCGCCGCAATTACAGCAACCATTGCAGTCCTGTGATCTCCAAAACTTCTCAAGTTTGCTCCTTTCAATCTCCTATTACCATAAATAATTACATCGTCTCCCTCAACTTTTATCTCTCCCCCCATGGCATTGAGATTGGCACTTACGGAATTAATCCTGTCGGTCTCCTTCACTCGTAATTCCGAAGCGGAATAGATTCTGGTTACTCCCTGAGCATAGCACCCCAGAAGGAATATAAGTGGAAGTTCATCTATCATTAAAGGTATTTCTTCCCCCTTAACTTCAATGGCTTTAAGCTGTGAACTCTTCACAATTATATCCCCGATCGGTTCTCCACTTTTTAACTCTTTATAAGGTATAACGTCTACATCTCCACCCATTCTTTTTACAGCTTCAATAAATCCCATTCTGGTAGGATTAATCCCGACATTTCTTATCACTAAATAAGCATCGTCAAGAAGTAATGCCAAGGCAATGAAAAAAGCGGCGCTGGATATATCTCCTGGAACAAAAATATCCTCAGTGGAAATCTTCTCACAAGCTGTCACCTCAATTCGTAAACCATCGATTTTTATATCCACCCCAAATTCCTTAAGCATCCTTTCAGTATGGTCCCGAGATTTAGCAGGTTCAATTATACCAGTCCTGCCGGAAGCATAAAGCCCGGCCAGAAGAAGAGCAGATTTCACTTGAGCACTTGCTACCGGCAATTTATATTCTATACCAGCCAATTTACCTCCGGAAACCCTCAGGGGGAGATACCCTTCCTTTTCCAGAAATATAAATTCTGCCCCCATTAAACTTAAGGGATGAGTAACCCTCTCCATCGGCCTGGCGTTAAGGGACCGATCTCCATATAATTCACATTCAAACTGTTGAGCACTTAAAACCCCTAACAGAAGGCGGGCAGTAGTGCCAGAGTTTCCAAGATATATCGCCTCCGGAGGCGGCTTCAAGCCTCTAAGCCCTACGCCTTTAACCTTTACCACTTCATCTTCAATTTTTATATTCACCCCCATCTTCTGAAAGGCATTTATAGTTCTCAGACAATCATCGCAAAATAGAAAGTTTTCAATTTTTACCTCATTTTCTCCCAGAGCAGAAAGGAATATACTGCGATGGGAAATCGATTTATCACCGGGAGGAAAATATTCCCTATTCAAATGGAGGTGGGAAGAATCCTTGGTTATCCTCATGAACGATTATTCCAGGGGAGTGAGTTCTATCTTCATTCCCTCGCTGATATCTCCACCTTTCTCCACAAGATCAAATACCGACATTGACTCATATACCCTATCAGATTTTATCCTGGCTACTCTTCTGCCTTGAACCGACACATCATATGTCTTACCGGCTTGTATACCATCCTTCTCTCCTACATTCAACACAATGAATTTGTATTCCTGGTTATAAGCCATTATTTCAGCATTTAACACTGTAAAGACATTCTCCTGAGGTTGAGGAGCCTGTGCCGGAGACTGCACTTCTATCTTTTCCAGCTTAACCTCCTTTTCTCTGGTAGAGACATCAGCAGGAGCAAAGAGTCCTTTCTTCTCAGCAAGTAATCTTTTCCTTTCCTCTTCCAGATAAGATATTTTCTGTTGAAGTTGTTGAATCTCTTGGGATTGTTTATCCAATTTCTGAAGTAAAACATCTCTTTCCTGAGTGAGAAGTGTAAGTTCATTTTCAATTTTAGAGAGTGCCGTGTTTAACTCCTGAATGTTGTTCTGCAACCGCTGGTTTTCTGCTACCTTATCATCAAGTTCGATCTTAGTCTGCTCCAGACGGTCATTTAAATCTTCCAACTTTCCTCGAAGTTTGGCATTCTCTTTCTGAACCACTTTAAGGCTCAGTTCCGCCTCCTTCCTCAATTGAATTTGGATCTCTTTCTGATTATAAAGGACAAAATATCCATATCCAATCCCTAAAACAACCACAACCGTCAACACCAAGACTAAAATTCTCTTTACCATGATTCACCTCCATTTATATTGAAGAGACAAGCGTTTCCCAATTCTCAATACCTATCTTATCAAGAAGCATCTTAAAATCCTGAGGTAAAGGGGCAAAGAACTCCTGGTATTCACCGGTTTTGGGGTGCCTGAATTTCAAACTATAGGCATGTAATGCCTGCCGGGAAATTAATCTTGACTTTCTACTGTACTTGGTATCACCGACTATGGGATATCCCATATATTTCATATGAACTCTCAACTGATGAGTTCTTCCTGTCTTGGGACATAATAGCACGAAACTGTAAGCGTGTAAACCTGAATTTGAATGCCCCCCTTTCCCTGTTCTTGATAACACCTCATATACAGTCTCCGCCCATCTTCCCTTAGAATAGTCCACCTTCATCTTCTTACGCTCCAGTCTACCCCGGGCTATTGGCTGACAAATTCTTCCTCTATCTACCTCAATTATCCCTTCCACAACTGCGAGATATCTTTTCACCACTTCTCTATTCATAAACTGCTGGGAAAGTTTTACATGAGCAGAATTATTTTTGGCAATTACTAAAATGCCTGATGTATCTTTGTCCAGACGATGGACTATACCGGGCTTTAAAGGACCATAAATATCCGAAAGGGTCTTACAATAATACACCAAAGCATTTGCCAGGGTATCAGTTCTATCAATTGTTGTAGGATGGGTGATAACCCCAGCAGGTTTATTCACCACCAGAATATCATCATCCTCATAGATTATATCCAGAGGAAGAGGTTGGGGAATGATTCTATTCTCCCCCTGTATTCCCTGGAGGTAGACTGTAATTTTATCTCCTGACTTTACGTGCGTCCCAGGTTTCAATACTTGCTGGGAATTAATATAAACCTTACCAGACTTTATAAGTTTTTTAATCCTTTCCCGAGAAAAAGCCCTCAACCGGGAATGTAAAAATAAGTCCAGCCTCTGGGACTTCCCTTGAAATTCAAATTCTTTCGGCTCTTTTAATTCCGGCATTGAAAATAATGCCTATTATCCCTATGGTGATATAGGTATCAGCAAGATTAAAAGTCGGCCAGAAACTTAAATCAAAGTAATCCAGAATACCACCATAAATAAATCTATCCACGATATTGGAGACTGCTCCTGTCAGAATAAAGGTAAGCCATAGTTTCATTCTCGAGTTTTCAGTTTTAAAAGTATAAACCACAATAAAAAGTACGAGAATTACATTTATCACTGTGAGGAGCTGTGGATACCCCCGAAGGAGACCAAAAGCAACACCCGTATTGAAGACCGTTTTGATAGAAAAAACACCTGGAATTACCACCATGAGTTCAGAGCCCAAAGGATATGATATGAGATAGGATTTTACAATTCGGTCCAAGAGAAAAAAGGAGGTAAATAAAAGCCCCAATTTGGCGGGGCGAAAATTCATTTCATTTCCCTTTTAATTCTCTTCTCTTCTTCTTCCTGACACTTCACACAATAACGAGCGTAAGGTATGGCTTTCAATCTTCTCTTGGGTATTCGAACTCCACAGGATTCGCAAATTCCATATTCCCCGGATTCAATCTTACTGAGGGCCTCATCTATCATATATAATAATTCCTGCTCATTACTCGCCAGACTGAAAGCAAAATCGCGGTCAAAACTGGCACTGGCCATATCAGCCATATGATAGGTATATGAAGAAATCTCCCCCGATGCCTCTTTTTGAGATTTGGAAATATTATCTTCTGTCAGACGCCTTATCTCCCCTGTGATTTTCTTCTTCATCTCCACTAATATTTTCTTAATCTCCTCCAGTTCTTTTTTAGTCAACGGCTCTCTGGTCATTTTATCCCCCTTAATACTTGAGCGCAACGAAGACAGACGTCTTTAAACTCATCATCTTTTCCCACATCCTGGGTATAGTTCCAGCATCGCTGACATTTCTCATACTCACTTTTATGGACAATTATATCCAGTTGTTCACCCTCACTGAGCATCTCGGGCTGCGAAAGTTGGGATGTTTTCTGAACCCGAACATTGGAAACTATAAAGAACGTATTCAAAATTGATTTATAATTATCCAGAAATTCATACAATTTGTCCAGAGTAATATTTAATGTGACTTCTGCCTGTAAAGAACTGCCTATTATACCTCTTTCCCTCTGTCTTTCCAGGGCCTTCATTACCAGTTCTCTTATCTCCAGGAGCTTGCGAAACTCATTCAAAACTTCCTGATCCACGAATTCAAACTCCTGAGAACGGATAGTTGCCAGATGAACACTCTCAACTTGAGCATCGTTACCATCTTTATTTTTCAAACTTCTCCAGACATCTTCAGCAGTAAATGGCAATATAGGAGCGATGAATTTCGCCAGATTGGAGGCTAACCTGTAAAGCATAGTCTGTGATGATTTCCTGAGGGATGACTGGGGATGTAATGTATACAATCTATCTTTAAGAATATCCAGGTATATGGAAGACAAAGTTTCATTCATAAACAGGTAGAGTCTGCGGTAAACTTTATGGAAGTCGTAACTCTCATAAGCCGAAATCAGTTCCTGAGCCAGGAGATTAAATTCGGAATAAATCCACTTATCTATGATATCCATATCCTGATAATTAACCATTTCCTCATCCGGCTTAAAATCATAAAGGTTACTGAGCAAAAATCTAAATGTATTTCTTATCTTACGGTAAGCCTCTACAACCTGCGAGAGTATCTCTTCAGAAATCCTCAGATCCTGGGAAAATTCTCGGGAAACCACCCATAATCTCAAAACATCAGCACCGTATTTTTGTATAATTTCAAAAGGAGATATCACATTCCCCAGAGATTTAGACATCTTCCGTCCTTCACCGTCAACGACAAAGCCATGGGTAACCACATTCCTGTAAGGGGCACAATCGGTAATAGCTACAGCAGTGATCAGTGATGTCTGAAACCATCCTCGATGCTGGTCACTTCCTTCCAGATAAAGGTCACAGGGATATCTGAGCCCAAATTTTGAATTCAACACTGCAAAATGGCTCACACCGGATTCGAACCAGACATCTATTATGTCCATCTCCTTTTCAAATTTATCTATTTCAGAATTACCACAAGCAGGACATTTAAATCCCGGAGGTAAGAACCTGGAAAGCTCAGCAATAAACCAAACATCAGAACCTGCTTTCTTCACTTCCTCCGCAGTATTTTCCACTACATCATCATCCAGAATCGATTCCCCACATTTTCTACACCTAACAGAGGGGATCGCTACCCCCCAGTATCTCTGACGTGAAAGGCACCAGTCAGGACGGGTCTCCAGCATCGCTGTTATCCTCTGGAGACCTGCAGAAGGCACCCAGTTAACGCTCTTTGCCTGTTGAATAAGATGAGAACGTAATTCATTCCTGTCCACTGACATAAACCACTGAGCGGTTGCCCTGAAAATGATAGGTGACTTACATCTCCAGCAATGAGGATAAGAATGGGAAATTTTATCACTGTGTAGAAGCGCACCATTTTCTTTAAGAATTTGTTTTACCTTTTCGTTTGCTGACCACACATCCAGTCCTGAAAACATTCCTACATTTTCAAATACCCCTCTGTCATTTATCGGCTGTAACATAGGGAGATTCTTCTGTTTCCCTAAAAGATAGTCCTCCTCGCCATGTCCAGGAGCAATATGTACACAACCGGTTCCTTCTTCCATGGAGACGAAATCTGCTGTGACTACCCTGGATTTCCTGGACAAGAAAGGATGGAGAGCATTTTCCCCCTCCAGTTCTTCTCCTTTAACAGTTTGAAGTTCTGTTTTAAATTTTATTTTCAATTTTTCCTGAAGTTCAGGAAACAACTTGTGAGCAAAGATTAAAACCTCTCCTTCCTCTGTGTCCACAAATATATATTCTTCCTGAGGTGAAAGTGCAATCGCTGTGTTGGAAATCAGAGTCCAGGGAGTTGTAGTCCAGATTAAAAAATAGGTATCATCTGGAAGATTAAATTTCTTCCTAAGAGCTGATGCCTCATCAAGTTTAAATTTTACGTATATCGAATCCGACACATGGTCATCATATTCCACCTCAGCTTCAGCCAAAGCGGTCTCACAGTTTATACACCAGTTTACAGGTTTTATATCCTTATACAGATAGCCCTTACGGATAAGCTCCGCCAGTGCTTTGAGAATATAATACTCATACTCCGGTTGTAAAGTGAGATAGGGATTATCCCAATCTCCAAGAATTCCCAGCCTTTTAAATTGTTCTCTCTGAACATCAACAAAATGGAGAGCATAATCTTTTGCCTTTTTTCTAAAATCCACAGGATTAACTTGAGATTTCTTCAACCCCAGTTCTTTAAACAGCTGATGTTCTACAGGTAAACCATGACAATCCCACCCGGGGACAAAAGGAGCCTTATACCCGGTGAGGAATTTATATCTGATAACTATATCCTTGAGAGTCTTATTGAGGGCATGGCCAAGATGAATATCACCATTGGCATATGGCGGTCCATCATGAAGGATATATTCCGGGGAATTTTTGTTCTTCTCCATCAACTGTGTATAAAGGCTTATGTTCTCCCAGAACTTCAAAAACTCTGGTTCTCGTTGAACCAAATTGGCCCGCATAGGGAAATCGGTCCTGGGAAGGTTCAGTGTCTGCTTATAATCCCTCATCTTATCCTGGGTATCATATTATATATCAATCTCGTGAGAACCGGTTCGGTTCTATTTGCGGTTTCCAGAATTTCCTTAAAATCTACAGGCTTCAAAGCGTCGGGGAGACACTTATCAGTAATAACACTGATCCCAAAAATTCTGAAACCGGCATGGACTCCTGCGATAACTTCAGGAACCGTTGACATTCCAACAGCATCAGCACCTATTGTTCTCAGAAACCTGTATTCTGCACGGGTTTCGAGATTGGGACCTGTAAGAGCGACATACACTCCTTTATGAACCTTTATCTTCTGCTCCAAAGCAGTTTGTTCAGCAATGGCGATGAGTGCCTTATCATAAGGCTCACACATATCAGGAAATCTGGGACCCAGAGTTTCATCATTGGGTCCAATAAGGGGATTTATGCCCATAAGGTTTATATGGTCTTCAATAATCATCAAATCTCCGGGATTAAAATAAGGATTCATCCCTCCAGCGGCGTTAGAGATAATCAAAAATTTAGCACCTAAAGCCCGCATTACTCTTACAGGATAGGTTATCTCCTGCGGGGAATAACCTTCATAATAATGAAATCTCCCCTCCATCACCACAACATCTCTACCTGCTATTTTACCGAAAACTAATTCTCCTTTATGCCCCGGGACCGTTGACACCGGAAAATTGGGAATTTCACCATAGGCGACGGCTTTTTTATCCTCTATTTTATCTCCCAATGCTGAAAGTCCGGTTCCCAAAATTATGGCGATCTCCGGCCTGGAGTCCACATCTGCACCTGTCCTGAGATAATTCACTGTCTCCTCGATTCTCTGTCTTAAATCTTTCACCTTATCACCTCCGGTTTATCTCAAATAATAACTCAACTGGAAAAGCGTCTTCACCAGAAAAGTTCTCAGAAAAATTATAATCAAAAAGGCAATAAACGGCGATAAATCAATCCCGATTCCGAAACCCAGAGGTAACACTTTCCTTATCCTGTAAAGCACAGGTTCAGTTACTTTATACAGGAACTGCACGATGGCGTTATAAGGGTCGGGATTTACCCAGGATAAAAGCGCCCGGATTAAAATCAACCAGAAATACACCGTTAATACAATATCCAGGACTCGTGCTAATGCCTCCAGTAAATACCCAATTGCAAACATATCATCTCTCCAGTTCTTTTGCCCTTCCTAAGGCTTTATTTACGCCATCCTTCACCAGTTGTTTAAAATTACTCTCAGTCCATAATGATAAACAAGCCTCGGTAGTCCCACCTTTTGAGGCCACCATGGTTACAAGTTGTTCAGGAGAAATATTCAATTCTTGAACAATCCTGGCAGTAGAAACAAGGCAACTCAAAACCATCTCCCGGGAATTTTCCCCCAATCCAATTTCCTCTCCTGCTTCTATCAAAGCGTTAAGAAAATATCCTAAATATCCGGGACCACTTCCTGAAAGGGCAGTGACAGCATCCATAAGGTCCTCAGAGATCACATCTACTTTTCCTATTGTAGAAAACATCTCTTTCACCAGTTTGATATCATTGGGCGTAGCTTTTTTACCAGGGGTAATTGCAGAATAGGCATTTCCCACCAGGGCACCCATGTTGGGCATTATTCTTACAATCCGCGCTCTGGGCAATCGTTGAGCGAGATAAGAAGTAGAAATTCCCGCACAGATAGAGATAAACAATTTTTCTTTTTTCTGAACAGAGTTCACCTTTCCCAGAACTTGAGACAGATCCTGAGGTTTCACGGCTAAAATTATTATCTGAGAGGTATCCACGAGCTGCTCCAGCGTAAGGAATTTTACCTGAGAATATTTGGCCATGATTTCTTCTATTCTCTCCCTGTTTATCTCATGGAAGAATATTTTATATCTCTTGGCTTTCAGAAGTCCTTTAGCGATTGCTTCTCCCATCTTTCCCATTCCTATTATCCCCACATTTACAGCACCGATTATATTGGAAATTGTCATATCTCACCTCCGAATATTGCTCTACCAATTCTTAAAAAATCCGCACCTTCCTCTACTGCAATTTGATAATCGTTACTCATACCCATAGAAAGATAAAGCCGGGTATTTAACCTTTCACTCACTCTATCTCTTATCTCTCGTAATTTTCTAAAACAACTTCTGATTATATCCTCTTCATTTGTAAGAGGAGCCATTGTCATAAATCCCAAAAATTCGCAACACTTGGTTTTTAAAACCTCATCTACAAATTCATCCACCTCCTGAGGAGATATACCAAATTTTGTCCTCTCTCCTGATGTATTTACCTGAATAAAAGTTTCCATTTTCTTTCCTGCTGCTTCCATCTTCCGTTCCATCTCTTTTTATAATTCTATTCTGTCCAGCGAATGCAAATAGTTAAAAATCTCAACAGCATATTTTACTTTGTTTCTCTGTAAATGTCCAACCATATGCCAACAAATTTCATAATTTTTAAGTTCCATATATTTTACCCTTGCTTCCTGAATTCTGTTCTCTGCAATATGTGTAATTCCCAGCTCAATAACTTCCTTTATTTTCTCTACATTTACATTTTTGCATACTGCGATAACCTCTACTTCTTCAGGGTCTCTTCCTGCTTTTCCTGCTGCCCTAAAAATATTCTCCCTGATTTTCTCCAAATTATCCCTTAACATTAGCACAATAATTTATCAATTTCCCTCTATAATGTCAATTGATTATTCTCATCTGGAAATTTTGTAAACAAAAATTTATAAAAGTTACATTTTGTTGCAAAAGTGTAAATTTATATTATTTAAAAATTTTTTTATTATTTGACAAAATATATATAAATATGTTATAATTGTTGTAGAGTGGAAATAAAAGAAATATTGCGCTAAAATTGTTCCTTGAGAAACTAAAAGAAAATGATAAGGAGGCCCATCCCCCGCCCGGCCCACTGCCTGTGGCTAAGCCCCCACTCCTCCCCTACCCCCAAACTCTATGGGCCTCCTTTTTTTAGTTATAGTAAACTGAAAAGTAAAATATTCCAGATGGGATAGCCTTTTTAAGGTAGGATTTTCTTGAAACGATATCTTCCAACTCGCAAAAGATACTCTTTATTTAACTTTAACTCATATTCTTCGTCATTTATCCTCTTATCATCAATATAAACTGCTCCCTGCCGTATGAGTCGTCTTGCTTCTGACTTGGAAGATGCGAATCCCACAAGGTTCAGAAGCTCCACAATCCAGATTTTTCCTTTTTCCCTGTAACTCTGGGGCATAGTAAATGCCTCTACTTCCTCAGGGCTCTGTTTTTGAGAAAATACTCTTATAAAACTCTCCTCCTGGCTTTTACCCTCTGTACTCCCATATAACTGACTTACTATCTCTCTTGCCAGTTTCAACTTGGCATCACGAGGATGCATATTCTTCAATTCCTCCACATCCAGATTAGTAAGTAATTGTGCATAACGGGAAATTAATCTATCAGGTATGGACATCAACTTTCCAAATATATCCCTGGGATTCTCCATAATTCCGATATAATTCCCTAAACTCTTGGACATCTTCTGGACGCCATCAGTTCCTTCCAGTATGGGCAGTGTTATGATAACCTGGGGCTCCTGACTAAAATCTCTCTGGAGCTCTCTACCTACCAACAAATTAAATTTCTGGTCCCTGCCTCCAAGTTCCACATCTGCTTTCAAAACCACAGAATCGTAACCCTGGATTAAAGGATATAGAAATTCTGCCAAGGAAATTGGCTTACCTTCTCTGTATCTCGTAAGGAAATCATCCCTCTCCAGAATCCTAGCCACGGTATAGTGAGAAGCAAGTTCCAGTACTTCCTGAAACTTCATATTTTCCAACCACTCAGAGTTAAACACCACCTTTGTCTTTTCAGGGTCAAGGACTTTAAAAATCTGTTCTTTGTAAGTTTGGGCATTCTTCTCCACTTCTTCCGGACTGAGATGCGGTCGGGTCTCCTTCTGACCTGAGGGGTCCCCTATTCTGGCGGTAAAATCCCCTATTAAAAAAAATACCCTGTGTCCCAGATCCTGAAAATCACGGAGTTTTTTCAGAAGCACCATATGACCGAGATGTAAATCAGGAGCACTGGGGTCAAACCCTGCTTTTATATTCAAAGGTTCATCCTGATTATAGGCCTTATGGAGCTTTTTAATGAGATCTTCCTCGCTTATGATCTCCTCACAGCCCCGCTTGATTATCTGTAATTGCCTTTCAGGACTGGGCTTCACTATCCTGACTCTCTTCTTCAGAGACAGAATCTGACGGTAGAGATTCCAAGTTTTGAGCTTCTTCCTGCTGAGAAGGTTGAACCTGATTGTCTTGACTTTCTTTCTCTTTGTCTTGCTCTTCCTGAGTGTCTGAACCAGTCTCCAGAGGAACTTCTTCCAACTCCTCAATCCCCTTCCGGGTTAACCTGACCTGTTTCTTCTCCTTATCAATAGAAAGGATCATCACTCTAACAGTATCACCAGGGGCAAATCTTTCCTGAAGTTTCCCAGGCTTCCTCTCTATCTCCGAAATATGCAGAAGTCCCTCCAGGTCTTCCTCCAGTTCCACGAAAACGCCAAATGGGAATATACTGGTCACCTTCCCCTCCACCACAGTTCCGGGTTTATATTTTTCCTCTATTTGAGGCCAGGGATCAGGACGAAGTTGCTTCAATCCCAGAATCAGTTGCCGGAATGCTTTGTTTATACCGATAACTTTAAATTCCAGTTTCTGTCCCCGATGTAAAACCTCATAGGCATGATTTATCCTCCGGGTCCAGGAGATGTCATTTTTGTATATAAACCCATCAATTCCCTCATCAACCTCCACAAAGGCTCCATCTTCATTGAATCCCACAACTTTCCCCGTAACTTTGGAATCCAGAGGATACCGCGATTCTATATCCTGCCAGGGGTCTTTCTCCAGCTGTTTAAGCCCCAGAGAGATTCTTCTCCGTTCCTTATCCACTCCCAGGACCACTGCTTCCGCCAAATCTCCAATAGCCAGCATCTCATGAGCATCTCTTATTTTCCGTGTCCAGGAAAAATCAGAAATGTGGACAAAACCTTCAACCCCGGGTTCCAGCTCTATGAATGCTCCATAGGAAAGGATATTTGTAACCTTACCTTTTACTTTACTTCCTGGAGGATATTTTTTGTCTATCCCTTCCCAGGGATCAGGTGTCAACTGCTTCAACCCCAGAGAAACCTTCTGCTGCTCCTTATCCACCTCCAGAACTTTCACTTTCACTCTATCACCTACAGCCAGAATCTCTGAGGGATGACTGAGTCTTCCCCAACTCATATCTGAAATGTGAAGAAGCCCGTCTAAAAGTTCGCCGATTTCCACAAAAGCACCATAATCAGTGATGTTCTTAACTATCCCTTCTACAACCTCACCTGGTGTTAATCTCTCCAGAACCTCAGCCTTTTTCTTCTCCATTTCCTGAATGAGATAATCCTTCCTGGAAATAACCACATTTTTCCTTTTAGCATTTATGGAAACAATTACTGCTTTTATTGTCTTCCCCACCAGAGAATCCAGATCTATACCCGCCTTGACATCTGCCAGTGAAGCAGGCAGAAACGCTTCCACACCTATATTGACCATCAGACCTCCCTTAACCCTCTTGACAACTCTTCCGGTTACCACATCTCCTTCTTTATATTCAGTGGTAATTTTTTCCCAGCCAAGTATTTTATCCGCTCTTCTTTTAGAGAGAACAACCAACCCCTCTTCATTCTCCAGACTCATAACATATACTTCCACTTCATTCCCTATCCTCACTTCTTCAGGATCAAGAAATTCATCCCGGGACACAATACCTTCTGCTTTGTATCCTAAATCCAGAAGGACATCGTTATCCCGAATATGAATTATTCTACCTTTAACGATAGAACCTTCCTCCAAGGTTTTAAAACTGGCCTCGTAAAGCTTGTCGAGTTCGCTTACTTCCTTCTCTTCCAGACCGGCGTTGAAATCTTTCTTCTCTTCCATTTCACTCACCTCTCCTCACAAGATTTTATTTTCTCAATTATCGAGTTTAAAAAATTATATGGAGTTGATGCTCCAGTGGCAACTCCAATCTTAACCTCTCTTCTGTCCAGGTCCGGGACCTCCTCCAATCTGGAAATTAAGTAACATCTGGGACAATTTGCCCTGGCTATTTCAAACAGGTTTCTGGTATTAGCGCTGTTTTTACTTCCTAAGATAAAGAAAACAGGCACTCTTTTACTCAACTCCTTTACTTTCTGCTGACGGGATTTTATATCCGTACATATTGTATTATAAACATTATCCTCTGGCAAACCCTTTTTAACCATTATGGATTTTAATCTTAAAAATAATTCTTCATCCTTGGTGGACTGACTGATGAGAATAGTATCTCTATCCACCTCTACATCCCTGGCATCATCCAGATTTTCTATTACCTCAGCCCTTCCCTTTCCAAACCCCAGAAGGGATTTCACCTCCTCATGCTCCTTCTCCCCATAAATCAGTATTCTTTTACCTCGATTTGTGAAATCCTCACATAACTGCTGAATTCTCTTAACGATGGGACAAGTAGCATCTACCAGGATTAAATTCCTGGCACTAACCAAGTCATAAACCTCGGGAGGACAGCCATGAGATCTTATAATCAGTGCTGCCTCCTTATCAGATATCTGAGTTAGTTCCGATATTACGATTAAACCCTGCTCGCGCAATCTATTGACCACTCCTTCATTGTGAATTAGCTCCCCAAGACAATAAACCCGGGAATATTTGCTCAGAGCCTCCTCTGCCAGACTTATTGCCCTTTTCACACCAGCACAAAATCCTGCTGGTTCCACTATTTCATAACTCATAAATTCCTTATCTCCTCCATAAGTTTTTCTACAATCTCCTCTTCCCGCAAATTGGAATACCTCTGAGGATAGAAAGGAGGACCAAAACTTACCTTTATAGGATAAGGTCTGATGAAAATACTATCCACAGGTAAAGCACGAAAAGCACCATCTATCCTCGCAGGAATTAAAGGCACATTCCCCAACCTGGCAATCCAGATACATCCGGGATGCCCTTTCCCAATGTCACCGTCCCTGCTCCGCGTGCCTTCAGGAAAAATCAAAACCGCTTCTCCCGCCCGCAATAATTCCAGGGTCCTTTTTATCGCACCTTTATCAGGTTTGTTCCTCTTCACAGGGAAGGCTCCCAGTGTAGTTATTAACCAGGCGAACCACCGGGGTTTAAAAAGGTCATCACGGGCCATAAATCTCAAAATACGAGGAGAAGCCATACCTAAAAGTACGGGATCAAGAAAACTCTGATGATTACTGGCTAATATAAAACCACCATTTCCAGGGATGTTTTCCCTCCCTTTCACCCGGATAAGGAATAAGATCTTAAACAGGATAAATGTCAGTGGCTTAAAAAAACGATACAGGATCATTATCTGCTGCGGTTATGTGCCTTAACATTTCCCTCACCACATCCTCTATGCTCATTCCAGTGGTATCAATATAAACAGCATCCTCTGCTTTTCTCAGAGGACCATACTTGCGAGTGGTATCACTTCTATCTCTGTTTTCCAAATCCTTTGCTACTTCCTCTCTATCTACTCCCATACCCTTGGAGACTACTTCCTTATATCTTCTATCCACCCGGACATCAAAATCAGCATCGAGATAAAATTTAAAATCAGCATCAGGGAAAACCACAGTGGTTATATCCCTACCTTCAACAACTGCTCCCTGACTACCTATGCTTCTCTGTTTCTCGACCATCAACTTTCGCACTTCCAGTATCTCCGATACTCTGGAAATATGTTTATTAACTACAGGGAGGCGAATATCTTCAGTTACTTCCCGCCCATCAAGATAAACCTCCAGTTTACCCTCCTGATACTGAAGGCGAATATTGCAATTTCTGACACAATTTATAATGTCATCATCGGCGTCAAAATTCACACCTTTCCGAATGCAGGCTAAAGTTGCCGCCCGATACATAGCTCCAGTATCCAGATACAATAACCCCAGACGTTCTGCCAGAAGGCGGGCAGCAGTACTCTTTCCGGAACCTGCAGGTCCATCTATGGCAATTACCAATTTTTTCATCTTAAACTCCTTCTCTTCTCAGATGCCTGCTGGATATATCTCAGAAGATTTTTAAAATCATTCCTCTGCAGCAACTGCCTGTATCTGTGGAGCCAGGTAATATATTTATTGATATCCCTTAACAGATTATATTTGTTATTTTTAAATATCTCCAGCCACAACCCGGCATCTGATGCTCCTATTCTGGTGGTATCCAGGAAACCCGAAGTAGCATATTTCAGGCAATCGTCGTTAACAGCATTTAAAAGCCCGAACACTGCAATATGGGGAAGATGGCTTATCTGAGAGAGAATACGGTCATGAGAGCTGGGAGACATACTTATTACCTTACACCCCAGATGTTTCCAGAATCTTCTGACGGCGGTGACCGAATTCTTATCAGATCTCGATGTGGGAGTTACTATTGTAATCTTATTTTCAAATAGCTCACTTACCGCGTGATTACATCCTCTCTTTTCGGAACCTGCCAGAGGATGAGAACCGACATATTTTGGGAACAACTTCTGTAATGCGTTTACAATTTTTACCTTGGTACTTCCGACATCAGTAACCAGCACCCCTGGAGGTAACATTCTTCGCATTTCCTGAGCAAGGGAAATTATAGTGGATACCGGGGTGGCTAATATTACAAAATCACTGCTGGAAAGTGCCCGTTTTAAATCCCGTGTCCCTTTATCTACAATTTTTTTTCTTTCGGCAAGCTTCCTGGAGCTTTCCCTTCTGAAAAATCCCCAGACCTCATCTGCTAATTTTCTTTTTTTTATCGCCAGGGCTAGAGACCCTCCAATCAACCCCACTCCTATTATAGTAATCTTCCGAAACATTTTACAGATCTCTACCCACTGCCCGAGCTATGGATTTCAATTCCTGCATAAGTTTTGCAAATTTATCTGGAAGAAGAGATTGTTCTCCATCAGATAATGCCTCTTCAGGATTAGGATGTACCTCAATGAGTAAACCGTCAGCACCAGCAGCAACCGCTGCCCTCGCCACTGCTGGTACCAGGCTATATTTACCAGTAGCATGACTGGGGTCAACTATTACCGGAAGATGGCTCTTTTGTTTTATAATAGGCACAGCATTGAGGTCAAAAGTAAATCTGGTTTCGGTCTCAAATGTCCTCACTCCCCGCTCACATAGCATTACCTGGAAATTACCACTGGAAAGTATATATTCTGCAGCCATTAAAAATTCTTTAATCGTGGCACTCATTCCTCTTTTGAGCAATACCGGTTTTCTGGATTGTCCTACCTCTTTGAGAAGCGCGAAATTCTGCATATTGCGCGCACCGATTTGAATAATATCGGTGTATTTCTCAACAAGGACCAAATCACGAGGATCCATCAACTCTGTAACCACAGCCATCCCGAACTCATCTGCAACCTGTCTTAAATACTTCAATCCCTCTTCACCCAGCCCCTGAAAACTATAAGGAGAAGTCCGGGGTTTAAACGCTCCTCCTCTAAGGACCTGAGCTCCTGCTTTCTTGATTGCCTCTGCAGCCGCCCGCAACTGTTCATAACTTTCAACTGCACAGGGACCAGCCATCACTACTATCCTCTTCCCGCCGATGCAGATTCCTTTTATATCTATTATGGTGTTCTCAGATTTAAATTCCCGGGAGACCAGTTTATAAGGAGCAAGGACTGGCATCACTTTCTCTACACCGGGAAATGCCTCCAGAGGCTGGACCCTTAGAATATCCTCCTCTCCGATGACTCCGATAATTGTCCTCTCCACACCTTTAGATATCATCGGAGTTAATCCCCAGGACTTGATTTTCTCCACGATATGTTCCACATCTTTTTCAGTAGCATCCGGTCTCAGTACGATAATCATGGTTCAACCTCCTTTTTAAAATAATTTGCTAAGAGCCTCACCAGTTTTCTATTTTCAATATCGGTACCTATCGTCACTCGAATATACTCCTCAAGTCCCCAGCCTTTCATATTTCTCACAATTATTCCGTTCTCCAGAAGATACCTGCAGAGTTTATCAACATTCTCACCAATTCTTACCAGAATGAAATTGGTTACCGAATTTATATATTCCAGACCAAGCTGTTCAAATTTTTTACTAAGATATGCTCTTCCCTGAAGAGTTAACTCCTTCACTCTATGGATAAAATCGCCATCCTCAAGGGCATTCAAAGCGGCTATCTGAGCGACGCTATTCACATTGAATGGCTCTCGAACCTTATCCAGGTATTTTATAAATTCAGGATGGGCCATGCCGTATCCTATCCTCAATCCTGCTAGGCCATAAATTTTGGAAAAAGTTCTGGTAACTATTACAGGACGCGTATGGATGTATTTTAAACTATCTGGGAAATCAGAAGTGTGGTCCACATACTCGTAATAAGCCTCATCTATAAATACAATTACATCCTGTGAGAGGTGATTTAAAAAGTCATCCAGTTCGCTGTCAGTGACATAAGTTCCACAGGGATTATCAGGGTTGGCAATAAAGATTATTTTAGTATCAGAGGTTACAGCATTCAGCACTCCAGATAGGTCGTATTTAAAATTCTTCATGGGGACAATTTTAAGCTTTGCACCCTCTATGCGAGAAGCAAGTGCATAAATTAAAAACGTAGGATGGGCAACTATAACTTCATCACCAGGATTTAAAAAAGCCCTCAGAGTTAGAATAATCAACTCATCAGACCCATTTCCGATTATAAAATTCTCGGGGTTCAAATTCCAGAACTGAGCGAGTTTATTTTTAAGGTAATAACAGCTGGATTCGGGATAACGATTCAAATCACCCAGAGTCTCTTTGATAGCCTCTACTGCCCGGGGAGATGGACCCAAAGGATTTTCATTGGAAGCCATCTTATACACCTCTTCCAGTCCGAGGTCTCTTTTCACCTCCTGAATAGGCTTGCCGGGGACATAGGGTTTTATATCCAGAACTGTCCTGCGAGCCAGTTTGTCTAAATTCATGAGACCTCCTCTGCTTTGGGATATGAACCCAGAATTTTAAGATAGGATGCCTGCTTTTCCAGCTCTGCCAGGGCATTGTGGACGCTGGAGTTTTTATAATGACCTTCCAGATCGACGAAAAAATAGTAATCCCAGACCTTTCTCTTGGAAGGTCGGGATTCAATTTTGGTAAGATTGATCCGGTATTTCTTAAAGGGGGTCAACATAGCATGAAGAGCACCGACTCTATCCTTCACAGAGAACATAATGGACGTTTTATCATTTCCGGTAGGCTCAACCAGTGTTTTACCTATAACCAAGAATCTGGTTATGTTATACGGAATATCTTCAATGGAGGAAGCC
>NATI01000031.1 GCA_002085265.1 Candidatus Omnitrophica bacterium 4484_49
AAGGAAAAACTTGATTATGTAATTTATAATCTCGCTGAAGTTTTAAGAATTGTTCTGATAGCACTTGCTCCCTTTCTTCCTGATTCCACATCAAAAGCCTGGGGCTATCTGGGTTTCAAAGACGATATTCATACGCAGAATTACTCTCATATTTCCCGGTGGGGAGTTATTCCCCCTGGACAGATAACAGAGAAAGGCGAGCCTTTATTCCCCCGGATTCAAGAATAATGGAACTCTATTACCTTGATACTCACTGTCACCTCTGGCATCTGGAATTTTTACCCGACATCAGTCAGGTTTTAGATGACTGTTTTAAACAGCAGGTGAATTACTTGATTAATGTAGGTGTGGATAATGAAACTTCTGTGCAGGCTCTTTCTCAGGCAAGAAAACACCGGAATATGTTCTCTACTATCGGGTATCACCCTCATTATGCTTTAGGGTTTAAAGATTCCGATTTGGTACTTTTTGATAAATTAGTAAAGCATAATAAGGTTGTTGCGCTGGGAGAAATAGGGCTGGATTTTTACCGTAAGATTTCCAATCGTAAGTCACAGATATTACTATTTGATAAAATGCTTACATTCTGGAAGGAACACAGAGAGTTGGCGATAATAATTCATAACCGGAATGCGGATACGGAAATACTGGACCTTCTGGATAGCATTTCAGATTTAAACCCCAAAGTTGTTATGCATTGTTATTCATCCCGGGATGAAAATTTCTGGAAGGAGTGTCTCAGGAGAGGATATTTTATTTCCTTTGCTACCAATTTGACTTATTCTGAAGAATTACAGGAGATTGCCCGCAGGACTCCTCTGGAGAGGATTCTTCTGGAGACCGATGCTCCTTATCTTCCCCCCGCAGGAAAAAGAGGAGAGAGAAATCTCCCTTATTATGTGAAAGAATCCTACCAACTACTTGCCGGGCTTAAGTTGTTGCCTCAGGAGGATATAGTGAGGTCAATTGCCTTTAATGCCCGCATGGTTTTCAATGTGGGAGATATTTCGCTTGCGCCTGTAGTGGCTTACAGATATAAAAACAACCTCTATATAAACCTCACTAACGAGTGCACAAACAAATGTAAATTCTGTACGGCGATGTTCAGCGACCATTTTGCTGGTTATAATATGAGATTACGCACAGAGCCTTCTCTTTCGGATATTATGAGAGCGGTTGCTCAATACCCTGAGGAAAAAGAGGTGACGTTTTGTGGCTATGGAGAGCCATTTACAAGATTGCAGTTAGTTATAGATACAGCCCGGGCGTTGAAAAATAAAGGGTATGAAATCAGAGTGGTTACAAATGGTCAGGCTAATTTGATAGCCAGGAGAAATATACTTCCCGAACTTAAAGGTATAATTGATAAAATTTCGGTCAGTTTTCATGTCGAGGACAGAGAAAAATATAATAGATTGTGTCAACCGGAATTTGGCGATAATACATTTGACAAGATAAAAGAATTTGTTCTGGAGGCGAAGAAATACATACCCTGGGTCGAAATTACATTTTTGAGCCTGCCGGGTATCGATGTGGGGAAATGCAGAAAACTGGCTCAGGAACTGGGAGTGAATTACCGGTTGCGAGAGTATAATTACTGGGCAGGGAATGGGTAGGCTATATAAATTTATTGATGAATTTGGGTTTTATATCTTTATTTTATTCTCGACTTTTGTAATTTCCATTTTGGGCTCTTTTATTCCTTTTAAAGTTGACCTGAAACCTTATTATACCCGATTGGTAATGTTGGAGCAGATATTAGAAGATAAAGTTGCTCACTTCCCCTCTCCGGATTTAATCTCCAGACCTGTGTGGTATCTGTTTGCCTTTATATTTGTAATTATTTTCTTTTCTGCTGTAGTTATTTTTCTCTATCTGATATTTAATTTTCTTTCCAGAAAAAGGGTAATGGCGACCAGTAATTTTCGCCCCTGCCCTTTATGGAATATGAAAGATTTTTTTAAAATTTTTATCTGGATTCTATTCTGGATAGAAGTAATTTCTGTATTTCAGGATTTTATGGGCATGGTGTTTGTTTATAATTTCAGAACTTATCTTATAAATTCTCTCTGCGGTAGTCTGATGGTAGATTTATTAACGATATTTTTGTTAATTTACTGGCTACGGAGACATTACCACCAGAAAATTACAGCAGTGGGAATTTCTCTATCGCATACTATTCAGGATTTTAAAAGAGCGGTTTTCTATTATCTGGGATTTCTACCAGTTCTATTCTTATTAATATACGCTGGAATTTTTATTGCTCACCGGATTCAGAAGCCGAGCCCTCCGCAGCCGCTCTTTTACTTTCTGTTATTTGAGAACGATAAGTTAATTTTGACTCTGGTCATTATATTTGTTGTTATCCTCGGACCTATCGCTGAGGAATTGTTTTTCAGAGGACTTTTTTATAACGCTCTCAAGAAATCAATTGGCGTTTTTCAGGCGATGCTTGTCTCTTCTATTTTATTTGCTGTTCTTCACATGAATATTTTCGGATTCCTTCCTATATTTGGGCTGGCTTTACTTTTTGTATTTATGTACGAGAGGACCGCTTCCTTAAAAGTTCCTATATTTCTCCATATGCTTCACAACGGCTTTCTGGTGGCGATGATTGTATTCGTGAGAATTTTCATCCAGTCATGAGTAAGGTCGCCGTTTTACGAGCAGAGGAATATAATCTGGATTTATTGAAGGGGAAAATTTCGGAGATTTTTCAACTTCTGGGAGGGGTGGAGAAATTCATTCCTCCCAATGCCCGCGTCCTGATAAAACCCAATCTGCTTTCTGCCCGTAAGCCAGAAGATGCAGTTGTTACTCATCCAGCATTTGTGCAGGCAGTAATTGAAGTTATAAAGCCCAGGACAGAGAACATTGCTATCGGAGATTCTCCTGGTGGATATGCTGATTATAATAAGGTGCTGGAGGAATCAGGGATTCTGGAGGTGGCAAGAAATACAGGGACAGAGATAATCCGGTTTAGCAGGACAAAGGTTGTATCTGGCATTCCCGTTGCAGAAGAGGTTTTATCCAGCGACGTCGTTATCTCTTTGCCCAAGTTTAAAACTCATTGTTTGACCGTACTTACTGCAGGAGTAAAAAATTGTTATGGATGCATTCCAGGATTGCATAAGTCCCGACTTCACAAAGAATATCCTAAGGCGGAGGAGTTGGCAGAAATAATTGTGGATGCATACAGGATAGTTAAACCTGCTGTTACAATTGTGGATGGGATTCAGGCTATGGAAGGAGAGGGGCCATCTTCAGGAGATGTAAGAGAAGTGGGTGTAATTGTAGGAGGAGAAGACGCTCTTGCTGTGGATGCTGTTTTATCTTATATTATGGGAGTTGACCCTTTAACTGTACCTACTAATAAAGCGGGGCAGAATAAGAATCTGGGTGAGGTTAGATTGTCCCAGATTCAAGTTGTGGGAGAGAGTCTGGAAAGTGTGAAAAGAGAGGATTTTAAGTTGCCGAATACATCTTTGCTGGAAAGAATTCCCAGGCCGATGATAAAAATTTTAGGGAAATTTGTTAAGTTTTATCCTCAGGTTAAGAAGGAGGAGTGTAAGGGATGTGGCTTGTGTGTAAAAAGTTGTCCTGTGGGGGCAATAACGCTTGATTCCGTGGCTAAGATAGACCATAAAAAATGCATTCTCTGCCTCTGTTGCCATGAAATCTGTCCCTATCGGGCAATTGAAATTAAAAGAAGTTATGTGGCTAAAAAATTGGGGATATGAAATGTCGGCAATAATAAAACATATTGAATGGGATGGGAGAATTTTAAAGGTTCTGGATCAGAAAAGGCTGCCTAAGGAAGAACAATGGCTGGAGTGTGAAACAGTTGAGGATGTTTACAGAGTGATTAAAGATATGAATATAAGAGGAGCGCCATTAATAGGGATAGTGGCTGCATTTGGAGTGGTTATAAATGTTAAGAATAATAAATCTCATGGTATTGAGAAGGCAATAAATGAGGCTATTGCACTTTTATCTCAGGCAAGGCCAACCGCTGTCAATTTATTCTGGGCACTGGAGAGAATGAAGGCAACCTATGTCAGTAATAAAAGGAACAAAGATATAGTAGAAATTTTGGAGCAGGAGGCTTATAAAATCTGGGAGGAGGATGTTCAAATTTCAGAAAAGATGGCTGAGTATGGAGCCCGGTTTGTTGAATCCGGAGATAGAATTTTAACTCACTGCAATGCTGGAGCACTGGCAACAGGAGGATATGGAACGGCACTGGGAGTCATATATAAGGCAAATCAGCAGGGCAAGGATATACTGGTGTATGTAGATGAGACCCGGCCTGTGCTTCAGGGAGCAAGGCTTACCTGCTGGGAGTTAAATAAGGCGGGAATTAAGTATAAACTCATTTCTGATAATATGGCAGGATTTCTTATGAGCCAGAGAAAAATTAACAAAATTTTTGTGGGGGCAGATAGAATTGTAAAGAATGGAGGATTTGCTAATAAAATTGGAACTTACTCTTTAGCCTGCCTGGCTAAAAAACATAATATACCATTTTATGTGGTTGCTCCTTCGTCCAGTTTTGACCTTAATTTAGAAAATGAAACTCAGATACCAATTGAATATCGCAGCAGAGAGGAAGTTATTTTCATAAATGAAAAACCTATTGCTCCTGTTGATTCTAATGTTGAGAATCCAGCATTTGATGTAACCCCTCCGGAACTGGTTACTGCTATAATATGTGAGGAAGGTGTAATTGACCCCCCATTTACAGAGGGTATTTCTCGTATTTTTAATCTTGGGAAATAAATTTTGTATTATTATCATACATGGGTAACAAAATAAAGGAGCCAAAGGATGTTTTTCAGGGACGTAAAATTTCCCCAGCGAGGAAATTTTACTCGGCTTTATTGCTCGCTCCCCCCGCCTTTGGCGGGGGGACCATGCCCGCTCGCAATAAAAACGCCCTTCAAAACATCCTCTGGCTCTTTTGTTTCTAAAATGAGAAGTGTTACCTATGTTTTTAAATAATAGAGTTGGGAAATAATTTTGGCCTGAAATGTAACAAATGAAAGAGGAGAAAATTATCAGTTTATTAAAAAGAAAATTTAAATCCCCAAAAGGAATAGTGGGAATTGGGGATGACTGTGCTGTTTTGCCTTACAGTAAAAAAGAATATCTTCTATTCACAACTGATACCATATTGGAGGATGTTCATTTTAAAATTAGTCACATATCTCCTTACTATATTGGATATAAGGCACTGGCGGTAAATATATCTGATATTGCAGCCATGGGAGGGATTCCTTTATATGCGGTTATTAATCTGGGATTGCCAGAGTTTAATCTTAAACTGGTTGATGCTGTCTATCGGGGCGTTAAGAAAATTGCTTGCGATTTTGATGTCAGGATTGTGGGTGGGGATACTGTAAAATCCGGGAAGTTGTTTCTGGCAGTTTGTATGATAGGGAAAGTGGAGAAGAAATTTCTGGTGAAAAGAGAAGGTGCCAGAGCAGGAGATTTAATAGCAGTTACTGGACAGATAGGGAATGCCTATGTCAGTGGCAAACATTATAAATTCACTCCCAGATTAAAAGAGGCAAGATGGATTGTCAGAAATTTAAAGCCCAGTTCTATGATAGACATTTCTGATGGGCTGGTAATTGATTTGTTCAGAATCTGTCAGGCGAGTAAAAAGGGAGCAGTAATAATCAAGGATGAAATTCCTGTCAGTTCTGGAGTTAAAAATTTTTATTCTGCCATCACAGAAGGCGAGGATTTTGAGTTGTTATTTACCATTCCCAGTAAAAATAAGTTCCAGGATAAAATTCCAGAGACAAAAACTAAAATTACCATTATAGGAGAAATTACTTGCCGGCCTGGAATTTATTTAAAAACTGCACAGAAATTAAAAAAAATAAAACCTCAGGGCTATGACCACTTTGAAAGAAATAATTTCGGAATCTGAGAATCAGACTTTGGAAATCGGAAGGCAGTTTGCTTCTGTTCTTAATCCTGGAGATGTGGTGGCACTGATTGGTGATTTGGGGACAGGCAAAACTATTTTTGTAAAAGGAATAGTTGCAGGGCTGGGATTTAAACCCGAAAATGTTTTCAGTGCCTCATTTGTTTTAGTTCAGGAATATAAAGCAGAAATACCGGTTTATCATATAGATCTTTATCGTCTGGATTATCAGGAGGTAGTGGAACTGGATTGGGACAGTTACCTTGATGATGAACATATAGTCTTAATAGAATGGGCAGAAAAAGTAAGGAAGTTTTTGGAGTTTGATTTTAAAATTCACATAGAGTTTAAAAACAAAAATAGAAAGATTACAATTTGGGGAGCAAGAGATGTATCTATTGGGCATTGATACTTCATCTTCCTGGCTGAACATTGCAATAAGTGAGGATGAAAATGTTTTGAATACTTACAGTGAATTTATCCCCCAAAAACATATAGAGGTTTTGCATCCAGCAATTTTAAACCTTTTAAATGAAACTCAACTTACCATAAATGATATAGATTTGTTTATAGCAGTAATTGGCCCTGGTTCCTTTACTGGCATAAGAATTGCCGTAACCTGTGTGAAGGGATTGGTTTATGCTTTAAATAAAAAATGTGTTTCAGTAATCAGTTTGGATTTGCTTGCCTATAATGCTGTTAATAAAGATTTCAGATTCATAAGACCAGTAATTGATGCCAGAAGAAATTGTGTTTACACTGCCCTTTATGAAAAACAGAAAGATAAGATATTGAGAAGAAGTGAATATCAGATTTTAAGAATAGATGACATAATAAAGGAGTTAAATCCCGATACAGTTTTAATAGGGGATGGAATTGGAGTTTATAGAGAAATTATAGATAATTATTCCCGGGAAAAAGAAATTCATTGGGTAGAGGAGGAAAGTCAGTGGAAAATTCAGCCTGAGAATATAATCAAACTGGGATATGAGAAGTTTAAAACTCAGGGGGAAGAGAATATATTTGATTTAAAGCCATTTTATATATATCCTAAAGAGTGTACCATAAAGAGAAATTCCAAATCTCGAAATTAGAATGATGGTGGATGTAAAGATTAAAAGAGACCTTAAGCCCCGTTACTGGCTGGAGATAGATTTATCTGCCATAACTGAAAATGTATCTCAAATAAAATCTGTTATAAAATCTGATACCAGAATTATTGCAGTTATAAAAAGTAATGCCTATGGCCATGGGCTTTTAGAGGTGGCATCAGCCCTAGATGAAAATGTTGATTTTTTTGCAGTAGCAGAAATTTCAGAAGCAGTAAAATTACGGGAGGCAGAGTTTCAAAAGCCAATTCTATTTCTCTCCAATCCCTTGTTTGAGGAGGAGATAGAAGCAATTTTTGATTATGATATTATCCCGGCAGTAAACAGTATGAAATTCTTAAAACTCTACCAGCAATATGCTCATTCTCAAGATAAATGTTTAGATATCCATCTTAAAATTGATACCGGGATGTCAAGAATGGGTATTTCCTGGCAGGAGATAGATTCAGTGGTGTCATTTCTGTCAGATAGTAAAAATATAAATCTTAGGGCGGTATTTACCCATTTTGCTCACACACAGGATTTGGAATTTACCCGAATGCAGATGGAAAGATTTCAGAAGGCAATTTCCAAATTGAAAAATGCAGGTTTTAAGTTTTTTATTCATGCTGCTAACAGTTCTGCAGTTTTAAGGTATTCCACTTCCTGGTTTGATTGCATAAGACCAGGACTTATCATTTATGGCATCTATCCTGAGCATGAGGTTAAAAACAGAATAAAACTTAAGCAGGCAATGAGTTTTAAAACCAGATTGGTGGAGGTGAAAGAAGTAAAGAAAGGCAGTTTTATAGGATACAACTGTACTTATAAGGCAACTTCGGATATGAAAATTGGAATAATTCCTGTGGGTTACAATCAGGGGCTTATGTGGGTTCTATCCAATAAGGGATTTGTGTTATTGCGAGGCAGGCGAATTCCAATTCTGGGAAGGGTTTCTATGGATCAGACAATTCTGGATTTAAGAGATATTGCAAATCCTGAAATTGGGGAGGAAGTAGTAATTACAGGTTGCCAGGGTGAGGAAGAGATTAGAATAGAAGAGATAGCAGAATGGGCAGGGACAATTCCCTATGAAATTGCCTGCAGTTTTGGAAAAATTGGAAATAGGGTATATAAGGAGTGGGTTGGGTAGTTGGTTGGTTAGTTGGTTGGTTTGTTAGTTTGCTAGTTTGTTAGTTTGTTAGTTGGGTAGATAATAAAGTTGGAAGGAGGTATTTATGAGAAGTGATAAGGTTAAAAAGGGTGTGGAAAGGGCTCCTCATCGGGCTTTGATTTATGCTACAGGAGTATCCAGAACCGATATGAGAAAACCATTTATAGGGCTGGTTTCCAGTTTTACAGATTTAATTCCCGGCCATGTAAATATGAGAGTTTTGGAGAGAGCAATAGAGCAGGGAATATTTGCAGGAGGGGGTGTAGGATTTTATTTTGCAGTCCCAGGAATCTGCGATGGTGTTGCTATGGGACACATTGGTATGAAGTATTCTTTGCCTTCCCGAGAGTTAATTGCTGATATGATTGAATCAGTTGTCCAGGCTCATCAACTG
>NATI01000032.1 GCA_002085265.1 Candidatus Omnitrophica bacterium 4484_49
CTCTTTTCTTAAATCTTTTCCTATCTTCAATTCCAGTGCATGTCGCTCCCAGATATACCAGTAAAATCCTGCTGCCAGATTTCCCACACAATCCTTGCCGACTACAAGATAAATCTCCAGGGGATACGTTGCTCCTGCAGAGGGAATTGTCCGTCGATATCGTGCCCTGCCTCCTGCAGCCCAAAGGAGGGCAGATACCTGTTTAAAAGTAAGGTTGCGGGAAGAAAATTTTCTGCATGAATATCTGTTATAAATCGCCTGATTCAGAAGGATTCCCCCTTCAATCTCGGGCTTGGGCAGTGAAATCATAAATAGATTATACCTAAATAATAAAGGAAGACAAAGTTATCTTCTACGGAACTCTTTTTCTACATCCTGCCATTTAATCTTTATCAGGGCAGGACGACCATGAGGACAATAAGGAGTATTTAATTTTTTAACTTCGGAAATTAAATTTTTTATCTCTTCAGGTGCCAAACTATCTCCTGCTTTTACTGCAGAATGGCAAGCAAGGGAGGCAATTATTCTATAAGTTTTATCCTCCACCTTATCCTCGGTTATAATATCAGCAATAACTTCCTCTATTAACTTTGCTACCGAAACATTCAAAAACTGGGGACGGGTGTGAACCACAAATGAATTCTCTCCAAATTCCTTAATCTCAAATCCCAATTTTAAAAACAAATCAACATTCTGCTTCAAAATCTGTGCTGATTTAGGGTTTAAATTTATTATTTCTGGCAACAGTAATCTTTGAATCTCTACTCTCCCATGATCAATTACTTTTTTTATCTTTTCAAACAAAACCCTCTCCCAGGCAGCATGGTTGTCAACTATATTTATTCCTTCCTCATCTATCCAGATTGTGTACTTATTCTTATAAATTAGAAACTCTTCTCTCCTTGCCTCCAGAAAACTTTCCTGAATCTCCTTAATTTCATGAGCAGTTAATTCCACAGCCTGAGTAGAAATCTCAGAGCCATAAAATTTTCTTTCATCCGACATAAGGGGTGCTGACGCAGGTTTTATGGTTGTAATTATTTTTTCTCCCGAAAGTTCTTCCTTCAAAATATTCAACAGAAGTTCATACAACTCATGTTCATTTTTGAACTTTATTTCTCTTTTTGTGGGATGAATATTTACATCTATAAACTGGGGCTCAATATTAAGAAATAGAAATACTGCAGGATAACCTTTGCCTTCAATCAGTCCCTGATAGGCCCTGTCCAGAATATTATATAGAAGGCCACTGACCACAGCCCTGTTATTAACAAAAGTGTATTGCCTTATTCTGCGAGGATAGTTTATCTGAGGCCGAGACAAAAACGCCTGGAGTTTAAATATAGGTGTATGGGACTCAACCTTTATGAGATTGCCTTTCAACTCCGGAAATAGTTCTTCCACCCTTCTCTGGTAATCTGATTTCTTCAAATTCAGAATTTTCTTCCCCTGAGATATAAACTGAATTTCTATTTCAGGAAATGCTATTCCAAACTTCAATATCCTGTCCAGAATATGATTGTATTCGGTGGAATCTGACTTCAAAAATTTCCTGCGAGCAGGGGTATTAAAGAAAAGATTCTTAACCACGACTTCTGTGCCATAAGGCATCTGGACCTTACCCTGCTGTTTTACTTCTCCTCCCTCCAGTCTTATAAAATTTCCCACCTCCTCCCCTCTCATTCTGGACTTTATCTCCAGTTGAGAAACGCTGGCAATTGCAGAAAGCGCCTCTCCTCGAAAACCCAGAGTTCTTATCCTGAATATATCCTCAAAATTCTGAATTTTGCTGGTGGCGTATCTACGGACAGCAATCACTAAATCCTCTTCATCCATACCCTGACCATTATCCCCAACCCGGATATAATTTTTTCCCGCTTTTTTTATCTCTATCAGGACCTCACTACTTCCGGCATCTATAGAATTCTCCACCAGTTCTTTAACTACTGATGCTGGCCTGTCCACAACCTCCCCGGCTGAAATTTTTGACCTCGTATGGTCATCCAGTATTTTAATTTTTCCCATCCTTAATCTCCGGAACTTTAACCGTCCATCCCAACTCCCTGGCTTTAGCAAATTCCTCCTGGGCTTTAATTTTATCTCCCAGAATTAAATAAGTCAGCCCCAGATTATAATGACCAGGAGCATAGGAAGGTGCTATATGTATGGTCTTGAGAAAAGCCTCTCGAGCCTTACGGTAATCTTCCATATAAGCATAAACCAAGCCCAGATTATAAAAAGCGAAATAATCCCAGGGGGCAAGTTTAATTGCTTTCTCAAACTCCGCTACTGCAGGTTTATATAAACCCTTAAAAGTAAGTTCCCGACCATAATTCACATGCGCCTCTGGTAGCCGGGGATATTTTTTTACTGTATTTGCCCATAACACCAATTTATCCCGATATTCCAGAACTCTGAAAAATGAAAACCATAGAGAAAGAATAATAAAAACTGTCCCTATCCACCACCTCCATTTTCGTGTTACTTTTTTAATAATCGTAACAAAAATAATTACATAAAAGAGATTTGCCAGATAAAACCTGTATTCCATCGCCCGGTGAGGACCGTTTAGAAAACAGCTGAAACCCGCAATTAATATCCAAGGGTACAAAAATAGAATCCCCAGCTTCTGCCTTTTCCAGACAAGATATATCCCCAGGATAATGCAAAGTAAAATAAAAGGATATAGAAAAGAAAAATTTAATGCCCTGAGATCATGCATTACCACTGGAGAGGAAGCCCCAGCTTTCCAGTTATAAATGAAAAACCCCATCTGAGAAAGTAAAAATCTCCAGTTAAAACTTACATAAGACCTATCCCAGCCCCCCAACCTTCCTCCCAGGAATCTCATAATTAAAAATAGAATCCCTGCTCCTGAAATTATAATCAGGGTTTTAAAATAATACCTGAAATTTCTGGTGGAGGATAGTTCATATATACCCAGAATTAAGGGGAAGATAAGCATCTCCTCTTTACACATCAATCCCAGCAAAAAACATATCGCCGAGATAAAAGGCCGATTTTTGATATAGAAATAAAACCCCAGGAGGAAAAACAGAGAAAACAGAAGAGTGAACCGGGCAGTAATATAAATCAAAGCCTGATTATTCAGTGGTAGACACAAAAACCAAAGCACTGCCACCTGGACTATCTTTCTATCCAGACCAGGGAAAATTACGCTTAGAACTAAGTATAAAAGATAAGCATTAATTATGCCTATCAGGAGGTTAAATATCCGATATCCGGATGAATGGAGGTCATTGAACCTGTAATTAAGGTAATAACTCGCCATAGCCAAAGGGCGAAACATATCCTGACGGATACCCCTTTTTCCAATCTCTGTAATTGCCTTTAGAAAATTGCCGGATTTGAACCCAGAGTTATCAACGATAACCGTAAAATCATCATATAAAAACCCCGCAGTAATGGCAGGTAAATATAAAAGGAAACCAGAAATCACCAATATCAGTAAAAACGCAGAGTTAGATTTTATCAATCCTCCTGCTCCAGCCGGTTTTTCAACCGGTTAAGAAAATTCAGGGCATCAATTCCTGACATTTTATCTATATCCAGACCTTTGATTTCTTCCACTACCGGATGTTTTTTCCCTTGATGTATAAAGAGTTCATACTGAATCTGCCTGGATTTAGGGACAATCGTTTTCCTCTTCTGCTCCAGTTCCTGAAGCAGTTCTTTTGCCCTTTCCACCACTGGAGGTGGAATGCCAGCAAGCTTTGCCACATGGATACCGAAACTCCTATCACATCCTCCCTCCTCAACTTTGTACAGAAATATTACCTGATCCTTATATTCCCTCACTGCAACATTCAGATTTCTAACCTCAGGTAGATATCTCGCTATCTGGGTAAGCTCGTGGTAATGGGTAGCAAATAGAGTTTTCGCCCTTATATTTTTATGAATATATTCCACAACTGCCCAGGCAATTGATAGCCCATCATAAGTAGATGTACCTCTGCCAACCTCATCTAAAATTATCAAACTTCTGTCATCAGCATTGTTAAGTATGCGGGCAACCTCGACCATCTCTACCATAAAAGTGCTCATTCCTGAAACCAGAGCATCCCGTGCGCCTATCCTGGTAAATACTCTACTCACAATCCCTATCTCAGCATAACTGGCAGGTATAAAACTTCCCATCTGAGCCATAATTATCAGTAATGCTGCCTGTCTGATATAGGTTGACTTCCCAGCCATATTGGGCCCAGTGATTATAAGAATTCTGGCATCTTCATTTAAAATAATATTGTTGGGGATGAAGCTACCTTCAGGTAATATCCTCTCCAGAACTGGATGCCTGCCATCTTCTATCACAATATCATAGCCAGTATGTATCTTGGGTCTTATATATCTATTATGTTCTGCAACCTCAGCCAGTGATTGCAGAACATCAATCACTGCCACCATATAAGCGTCGTTCTGTATCCGGAGAATAAAATTTTTAATTTCCTGGCGCAAACTCACGAAAAGAGCCTTCTCCAGTTCCTTTATCTTCTCCTCTGCCCCCAGAACCTTTTCCTCATACTCTTTAAGTTCGGGGGTAATAAACCTTTCGGCATTTACCAGAGTCTGTTTACGGATGTAATCGGAAGGCACATATTTTAAATTGGGCTTGGTGATTTCAATATAATATCCAAATACCTTGTTGTAACCTACCTTAAGCGAGCTGATCCCCGTTCTTTTTATTTCCTTTTCCTGAAGGTGAGCAATCCAGTCCTTGCCTGATGAGGCAATTTTTCTCAATTCATCCAGCTCCTGAGAATAACCATCTTTTATAATTCCCCCCTCATTTATCTGAACTGGAGGCTCTTCTCTGATGGCATTCTTAATCTTCTCACATACCTCATCTATAGGGTCAAGATTATCCCGACACTCCGCAATTATTTCAGGCGCAAGTTCGGGGAATACTTTCTGAAGAGAGTCGATTTTTCTTAAAGCATCAGAAAGATTTACCACATCCCTGGGGTTAGCCATATCAAGTCCTATTTTACTGACTATTCTCTCCAGGTCCTGAAATCCCTTAAGAATCTCTCGCACCCTTTCCCTCAGAAATCTATCCTGGTAGAAAAACTCAACTCCATCCTGCCTTCTCTTAATCTCATCCATATCCACAAGAGGCTGAAGCACCCATTTTTCCAGAAGGCGTTTTCCCATGGGTGTTAATGTCCTATCCAGAACTGATAACAACGAGCCTTCCTTTCTCTCCCACTCCAGACTCTTCACAAGTTCTAAATTCTTCTGCGTAAATGAATCCAGAAGCATGTAATTATTCAAAGAATAACTTTCTATTTTATGAATATGGGTTAAGGCTCTTTTCTGGGTCTCCTCCAGATATTTAAGCAAAGCCCCCGAGGTTGAAATTGCCATCTCCTTCCCATCAAGTTCAAAACCCGCCAGAGTCTGGACTTCAAAATGGGAAATCAAAATATCCCTTGCAGTCTCGGGAAGAAAATAAAACTCAGGATATTCAGTTATAGTCTTTATATCCAGGGACTTTTTTAAATCTTCTCTGCCTTCAGGCAGAAGGCATTCTGCGGGATTAATCCTGCTTATTTCTGATAAGAACTCCTCAGGGGTATTTAACTCTGTAGTTTTAAATTCTCCGGTAGAAATATCACAAAAAGAAATTCCGAATTTACCCTTCTCCTCATTTACACACAGAATATAATTATTTCTCTCGGCAATTAACGATTCTCCTATAAGGGTACCTGGAGTAATCACCCTTATCACTTCCCTCTTCACCACCCCCTTGGCAAGTTTGGGATCTTCCACCTGCTCACATACAGCAACCTTAAATCCTTCTTTCAATAGCCTGGCAATATAATTTTCAGCGGCATGATGTGGGATACCACACATAGGAATCCTTTTGCCTTTGCCTGCCTCTCTAGAAGTCAAGGTGATATGTAACACAGAAGAGGCAAGTTTGGCATCTTCAAAGAACATCTCGTAAAAATCCCCCAGCCGGAAAAACAAAATTACATCAGGATACTCCTTTTTTATTTTCAGATATTGATTGAGCATAGGGGTAAGCTTTTCCTTCATCCTGGCCTTTTCTATTCTACTTTTCCTAAAATTATTTTCAAGCCATTTTAGGCCTAAAATGTTACAGAAGAAACTGGGCTGGCTTTATTAGATCCTTGCTCTCTGCATTCTGAAGATGACACCAAGCTATCCTCTCTTAAAGAGATTTATCATTTGACTCGGAACTAAATATAAGTTATACCTAATAACGAGGAGGGCAAACGAAGAATGAAAATCAAATACCTTCTACTGCTAAGCACACTTATCCTAGACATTCAACTTAATCCTACTTCTTATTTCCTGACCAGAAGAGTCAAATTAAATAACCAGGTAGAAGAAATTCTCACCAGATACCCGGAGTTAGATAGAGAGGGCTTTTTAGAATTGATCGGGAAAATATCAGAAGGAGGATTAGCCACTCAAATCACCTTAAAAGACCTAGAGCTTTTTTTAACCTGTTTAGAAGAAACCCAAACCTTCTATCAAAGCTTATTTGGTGAATCTGCCAGAAAAATTAAAAAAATCCGATTTCACTTCTTATCTACCAGAAAAACACTGAGAATGAATACCCGAGATGCTGAACTGACTATCTATCCAAATTCTCCTCTATTTGAAACAGCAATTAAAAATTACCCCAAGGTAATAGCCATTGAGGAGGTAACGCATCTTTACACAGCACCAGGTGTGGCCATCAGTTACCCTTGTCTGCAGAGTTTTTTAGATGTACTCCGGGGGAAAATTCCTCATCCTTTCCTACAGGGATTTAATCCCTCCCTGGATTTCAGCAAATATTTTAAGAGCTCTGGAGGTCTTTTCGAAGACTGGAATCTAATTGATGCAATCAATGAAGTCCTAAACGTGGCAATTGCCCTGAGAATTTATGGAGAGAGGTATAGAGAAGCAGGCGAGAAGCAAACCGAAGCTGAATTGGAGGAGTATAAGAAATGGATAGAAAACAGTTCTTTGCTCAAAAACTCTCAGGGTTGGCAAAGTTTCCTCCCTACTTTTGCTCGTTTCGAATTAACATTTCGTCTATTAGGAGCTTGGAGAAAAGCAAATGAGGTAAGAATATACATAATGGAAAACATCCCTATACTTTCAGAAGACCCGAAAAGGGGCTACTCCAATTTGCTCAAAGATTTAGAAACTTTAATCACCAATATTGAACTAAAGGAGCCGTTCCGAAGAAAAATAGAAAATTCTCCTCGATAGTTATTTCCTGACGTTGCTGGGTTTAACTATATTACACCTGTTGAGAATCGGCCCAAAAATAAAACCAAAAATAAAAATATTTCAGCCCTCCCCCCTTTACCACTTATCTTTATAATAGCTCTCCAATAATTGCTCTGCTTGTTCCAAGTCACCTTCTACCTTCTTAAGAAATAGGCAAATTTTTCTCTGACATATTCATATCCCAGCCAATCTCTTAAAGTCACATCTTCCCGAAACCGTCTCAGGAAATAAACTTCGGGAAATTCATCTTTCTCTTCTCTAGAAGCACGTTCTGTAACTTCTAAAAGCATATTTAAAAGTAAACGCATCTCTTGAGGAATTTCTCTCAACTCCTCTGCCAATGCCTGAAGGTCACTAAGAACTGTATCCAGAGCCTAATCCCTAGCACCTCTTCTCTTCTGTTTCTCCAGAAGATTAACTAACAAACTTCTTTCCTCATTACTCTCCAAGATGTCTAAACATTGCTGAATCAAAGTTTTAAAGTCAGCCTTTTTATAAGTTTGATGAGAATTTACCTTCTGAGTTTCGGCTTTTATTCTCCGCGCCTCAGCGGGGTTTAAAGAAATTAAAATTGCCTCCAAAAATAAAATTAGTACTTTGACCTATAAAATATATTCACGACATCGGTCTGGCAGCAGGAGAAGGGGAAGGAGAGGTGAGCATTACCTTTATACTTATTGATCCCGAAACTCAAAAAGAAATTGCTAGTTACACTGAAACTGCAAAAATGAAACGGAGTTATAAAAAAAACAAAGTCAGAAGTAGTGGAAATGAAACTGCAGAGGCATTGAGAAAAGGAATTGAGCAATTATAGACGATATTCTTAAAGATAAGGATAAAATTTTAGATTCTCTACCTGAACCCTGCAACTGTCATAAATAAAAGATAAGCCCCCTCCTGAGGGTTACTCAGAAGAGGGCTCTCCAGGACACCGGCATCTCGCCTTAAGGGGGATCTTTAAAAGTAATTATTTCAATCCCCCCGGTCCGTATTTTCAATGAGGGTGAAATCCTTTATTTCAATTGTAGGCGTCTTCTTTCCCTTACAACTGAGAGGGGGCTTAACTAAGCCTTTTACGACCAGCTCCCTGCCCAGATAGTCCTTAAGCAACTCTGCCTTGTTGCCGATGAGAATTGTAAGATTGCCATCTTCATCCTTAAGAGCATATTCCTCCCAGGGATTCCAGTCGAAATTGGTCATCTTGACCTTCACCAAAGTTCCCTGAACCTCTATTACATTTGGGCTTTTGTGCATTTCCGCCTCTCCCCAAGGGATACAAACTAGGAAAAGAA
>NATI01000033.1 GCA_002085265.1 Candidatus Omnitrophica bacterium 4484_49
TTAAATAGTCTCTAATCGTATCCTTACTATGAGAAATAATATCCCTCTGGGTACCGATGTAATCTAACTGCTTAGAGATAGCCTGCCTTTTATCCTGTAAATCACTGTCCGAATAACTGGAAATACTGGATGATATCTCAGCAGAAAAGTTTTGAATTCTTTCTAAAACACTGGGAGCCCACTCAGGAAAATCTATATTGAGATTTAAACCCATGTCATGAAAATTATCTATCTCTGAAATCTGAGACTCAAGTTTTTCTTTTGCTTTTAACAAAGTATTTTTCTTTTCGGTAAGGTCCCTATACACCTCCATGAAATCCGAAGAAACAGGATAAGAGTTAGCCCTGGCTAATCCGTACAACCTATTCCACTCAGAAATTTTATCTTCAATAATTGCTAAATTAAAATCTATTTCATCTAATTTAGAATGTAGCTCAGAATAAAATTCATCAACAACTTCAACTATTATTCTACCTATTTCATTTATAAGACTGTCTAAATCCCTGGAATAAGAAACATTTAACGAAACTTGAAAATCGCTCCATTCTGCATCCAGAGTTTCTTCTTCAAAAGGTGTAACATCTATACTAAGGGCATCTTTAAAATAGTTATAGGGATCCACATAAGGGTCGGCAGAAGATGGATGTGATGAACTCTGGGATTCCGGTATTACCCCACCACTCCCTTCAAGTATACCATCGTAAACCACCGCAGAAGAAATTCTACATGTAAACAAAAATAAAATTACTGTACTTAATCTTACATAAGGCATAATTTTGTATTTTTTAACTCTCATTTTTTCCATCCTAATATATTTATAACATATTAAAAGGTTAATGTCAAATTGGAATAAATTTTTTTTATTTATTTATCTTGTTGATTATGAAAAAGAAAAGATTATTTGTGAAATTTTTTTATTATCTGGAGGGCTTGCTTAGGAGTTTCTACTATCTGAAAGAGATTAAGGTCCTTTTCATCTATCATTTTTTTTCCCAATGTCTGAGATTTTAACCACTCTATAAGACCCTGCCAGTATTTACTGTCAAACAGAATTATAGGAAATTTCCTTATCCTCTGAGTCTGTATTAACGCCAGAGATTCAAAAAATTCATCTAATGTGCCATATCCTCCAGGAAATACCAGAAACGCTTTGCTATACTTCGCAAACATAACTTTCCTGCAGAAGAAATATCTAAACTCTATTAATGTTTTAACATATTTATTGGGAACCTGCTCTTTAGGAATTAGAATATTGAGCCCTATTGATTCTCCTCCGGCTTTATAGGCACCTTTATTCGCTGCCTCCATAATTCCAGGTCCAGCACCGGTCATTACTGCATAGCCATTTCTCGCAAATAAGTGTGCAGTCTCCTCTGCCAGTTTATAATATTTATTGTGAGAATTGATACGGGAGGAACCAAAAAATGTAACTGCATTTTTTATCCTGGAGAGAGTCTCAAAACCTTCTACAAATTCACTCATAATTCTGAAAACCCTCCAGGTGTCCTCCTGAGTAAAGTCCTGAAACCTGTTCATCCTTCCTCTCCCCTATTTAAAAAATACATTCATTGATTCCACAGCATCTATGTTTAAACTCAATAGAAATTCTACATTAGATTTGACTTTGGCCATCTTCTCAATTAAAATTTTCACCGCTTCCTCATTACTTACCTCATGAAGAACTCGCCTTAAAACCCATATTCTCTTCAACTCTTCAGGGTCAAGTAAAAGTTCCTCTCTTCTGGTTGCAGAACGTTTAATGTCTATAGCAGGATATATCCTCTTCTGAAATAAGTTTCTATCCAGTTGAAGTTCCATATTACCGGTCCCTTTGAATTCCTCAAAAATTACATCATCCATCTTACTACCTGTATCCACAAGTGCAGTAGCTAAAATCGTCAAACTCCCCCCTTCTTCTATATTCCTTGCGGTTCCAAAAAACTTCTTAGGTTTATCCAGCGCACCGGCATCAATTCCACCTGTGAGAACCTTCCCGCTATGGGGGGCAACTGTATTATATGCCCTTGCCAGCCTCGTAATACTATCCAGAAGTATCACCACATCCTTACCTGATTCCACAAGTCGCTTGGCTTTTTCCAGAACTATTTCTGCAACCTGGATATGTCTTTCTGCAGGCTCATCAAATGTGGAACTTATAACCTCACCTTTTACATTTCTTTCCATATCCGTGACTTCTTCAGGACGTTCACCAATGAGCAGGATAATTAAAGCCACATCAGGATAGTTGGCACTTATGGCATTGGCGATCTTCTGAAGGATTATCGTCTTACCGCTATAGGGAGGAGCAACTATAAGTCCTCTCTGCCCCTTTCCTATAGGAGTTATCAAATCTATGATTCTGGTCGTCACCTCTTCAGGAACTGTCTCCAGTATAAACCTTTCGTTGGGATAAAGAGGTGTAAGATTATCAAACAGTATTCTGTCTTTTCCCTCTTCCGGAGGTTGATGATTTATCGCTTCCACTTTCAGAAGAGCAAAATATTTCTCTCCCTCTTTGGGAGGTCTCACCTGTCCGGTCACGGTATCTCCAGTACGAAGCGCAAATCTCCTGATTTGAGAGGGTGAGACATAAATATCATCGGGAGAAGGAAGATAATTATAATTAGGCGACCTCAAAAAGCCAAAACCATCAGGAAGAACCTCCAGCACACCCTCTCCAAACATATGACCTTCTTTTTGAGATTTAGCCTTGATTATCTTGAATATCAATTCTTGCTTTCTTAATCCTGAAATGCCGTTTATCCCCAACTCCTTTGCCAGTTTGTGGAGAGCAGCGATTTTCATATGCTGAAGTTTAGCGATATCCAGAGTATCTGTAGAGTTTATTTCCGAAGGACCTCCCTGACCTTGATTTACCTGCTCTCCTTGATTACTGCTGGGACTTGATTCTGAAGTAGATTTTCTGGGCATTTTCCATCAACCTCCTTTTTTCTTCGTTATTAACCACTACAAAATCTGCCAGTTTTTCCTTAAGGACAGAAGGTATAAGATAACTGCTTCTCTTTACAGCTTCCTGCCAGCTTAACTTGCTCATCCTTTTCTTTCTTATCTCAGGACTTGCCTTTATCCACACGATATAATTACAAACTTCGTCCAGACCGGATTCAAATAAAAGCGGTGCATCTATTCCAATATATTTATTTTCTGTATTGTTTATTTCTCTTAAAACTCTTTTAACTATCCAGGGGTGCGTTATCTTAATCAGCTCTCTCCATCTTTTTACATTTCTAAAAGCTCTGGAAGCAAGTTCCTTAGATACAATTCTGCTATCTTTGAGGATGCCTTTCCCAAAATACTTTACAAGTTTTTCTTTAACAACTTTAAGTCCAAGAACGTCATGGGCTATTTCATCAGTATAGATAGGGTAAATTCCGAACTTTTCTAAACATTGAACAAAACTGGTCTTGCCTGCCCCAATTTCACCACTTACTCCTATTATAATTTTACCTGACATTAAGGGCGGTTGGCAAGTTTTTTATTTCTTTATACAGTTGTAGGTACTGCCTGGCGGAATTCTTCCAGGAATAATCCAGCTTCATAACCCTTCTCATAACCGTTCGCCATGCTTTACGGTTATGATAAAACTCCAGAGCTCTCTTAATCGCATCCAGTAATGCCTTCCCTTTATATTCCTTAAACAGGAAACCGGTCCCATTCCTGGAATCCTCAGTGAGGTCAATTATCGTATCCGCCAATCCACCGGTTTCTCTTGCTAATGGAAGAGTACCATATCTATAGCTTATTAACTGTCCCAGACCACAGGGTTCAAATCTGGAAGGCATTAAAAATATATCACATCCCGCATATATCTTCTTAGCCAGTACAGGGTCAAATCTTAAATTAATAGAGGTCTTCTCCGGATATTTTTTGGCGATTTCTTCCATAATCTCGTGATATTTCTTTTCGCCGGTACCCAGAATAATTAGCTGCAAATTGAGATTACAGATATCATCTACAACTTCAGCTATCAGATCCCATCCTTTTTGATCGGTCAATCTCCCAATGGCTCCAATAACAGGAATATCTCTACCTATTCCCATTCCCTGTTCAGTCTGGAGATGTTGTTTATTAATCACTTTCTTATCCAGAGATTTGACATCGTAATTCTGAGGAATCTCTTTATCTTGGGAAGGATTCCACACGGAATAATCAATCCCATTTACAATCCCGGTTAATCGCTCGCTTCTGTCCCTAAGTATACCTTCCATTCCAAAGCCGTATTCCGGAGTCTGAATCTCCTTACTGTATGTGGGACTTACAGTAGTTATATAATCAGAAAACAAAAGAGCTCCTTTCATGAGATTAATTTTTCCGTAATACTCCAGCCCCTGAATTGAAAATAGTTCCTGAGGAAGCCCCGTCCTATCCCAATACTGTCCAGGAAATAAACCCTGATAAGCGAGATTATGAATGGTAAAAACTGTTCTCGTCTCTTTAAAAAATCCATCTCCGGCGTAAATTGTCTTTAAGTATACAGGAATTAACGCTGTCTGCCAATCATTACAATGAATAATGTCAGGAGAAAATTCTTCCCTCTTTGCTATCTCCAATGCAGATTTACAGAAATATACAAATCTATCCAGATTATCTGGATAATCCCCTTCTGGAGTTGAGTAAAGATATTCCCGGTCATAATACTCTTCGTTCTCCACAAAATATACAGGAACATTGTCCTGAAGAAGGTCTTTATCACCATTTATTTTAACGCATCTGTATTTAGGCATAACTATCCTCACATCTACACCAAAATCTTTAAGGGCAACAGGTAAAGAACCCGCCACGTCAGCCAACCCTCCGGTCTTGGCATAGGGCTCAACCTCACTGGAGCAAAATAAAACCTTCATCTTTCTCGCCATCATCTTCCTCCTTTCAAATGTCAATGTCTCTAAGTTCTAACCAGTTAGGACCTATTTTAAAATTCACCACTAAGGGTACATCAAGGGTAAGGACGGTCTCCATTTTATCTTTTATCAACCTTGTTATCAAGTGTAAATTTTTCTTATCTGCTTCCAATAATAATTCATCGTGAATCTGTAACAATAAATGAACATTTAAATTCTTCTCATATATTTCCCTATCCAGTTCTACCATTGCTTTTTTAATCATATCTGCAGCACTCCCTTGAATGGGCGTATTTATTGCCAGCCTTTCTCCAAAATTTCTCAAAGTGGGATCAGGAGAATTTATTTCGGGAATATACCTTCTACGATTAAACAAAGTCTTAACAAATCCTCTTTCTCTGGCTTCAATTATTGTTTTTTCTATATAAGTTTTAACCCCAGGATAAAACTGAAAATAAAACTTTATGAACCGGGAAGCTTCCTCTACTGGAATATTTAACTGTTTGGATAATCCGAAAGAGGAAATTCCATATATTATACCAAAATTTACTGTCTTGGCCACATCTCTCATCTCCGATGACACTATATCTTCCGGGACTCCAAATATAATACTGGCAGTATGACGATGTATATCTTTTCCACGATGAAATGCTTCCACAAGTTTGGAATCTTTAGAAAGATGAGCCAGAATTCGAAGCTCTATCTGAGAATAATCGGCAGATATAAAGACTAAATTATCGTCAGAAGGGATAAATGCTCTGCGAATATTTTTACCCAGTTGAGACCGGACGGGGATCGTCTGGAGATTGGGATTGCTACAGCTTAACCTTCCGGTCTGGGTTATAGTCTGATTGAAACTAGTATGTATTCTGGAATCGCGAGAATCAATAGAGCTCAAAAGCCCTGAAAGATAGGTATTTTTAATTTTAGATAATTCTCGATATTCGAGAATCAAATCCGGAAGGGGATGTTCTTTGCTCAACGCCTTTAATGTCTCCTCATCAGTAGATGGGCCTGTTTTACCTTTTTTTATAGGCTTTAATTTCAATTTATTGAAGAGGATTGCTCTTAATTGTTTGGGAGAATTGATATTGAACTTCTCCCCTGCCAATGAATATATCCTGGCCATCAATTTTTCCAGATGGTTATCGTAATCCCTTAAGAGGCCAAGTAGATAATCTTTATCCATCTTTATCCCTCTGGATTCCATTCTGGCCAAAACAAAAATTAATGGCTCTTCAATTTGATAATATAACTCCTCCAGATCTTCGCTACCCAACTTCTCTTTAATCGGCCCGTAAAGCTCCATAAATGCATAGACATTAATTTTTGCCTTCTCCTCCTTATCTTCTCCCTGCTGACATCTGAGGATTTGAGATGCCAGTTCTACACTGTGATAATTCAAAACCACTCTATATAAAGAGTAATCATCCCATGAAGGGTCAAGAAGATAGGAAGTAAGTTCCAGGTCAAACACAGGCCCACTAATTTCCATTCCAGAACTCCACAGAAGTTTTATCACATCTTTTCCACCATGACATATTTTCTCCAAATTGTGGGATACAAATAAAGACTGGATTTTCTCTCTTCCGCTCATCAACAGAGAAACAGGGACAATATAACAGATACCACCATACCCTAAATATAAATCTCCTAACACTCCCGTGGTGTTAAATATCCCTTTATCTTCGTTTTTCAAAAAATAAAAGGCAAATTTTTTATCTTTTCTAATTTTTTCCACCAAATTTAACAGTTCATATTCGTCTTTCAAGTAGCGAACAGGAACCTCGATATTTCCACTGACACTTTCCAGAAGTTCTCTGATATAATTTTTAAACTCCAACTTTTCGAATATCGGGATCAACTTTTTGTAATCCGGCAAGGCTCGCCTTAATTTTCTCCAATCCACATCCAGAACAATCTCCAATTTCAATTTTGACAGTTCTCTACTTAACAGTAACTGTTCTCTATTCTCATCGATTGCCTTACGCACCCTGGGAGGGAGCTGGTCACTATTAGTAAGAATTCCATCTAAACTTCCAAATTTAATTATTAATTCTCTGGCGGTCTTTTCTCCTATACCTGGAACTCCAGGGATATTATCTATCTGGTCTCCAGCCAAAGCCAGGAAATCAGCAAAATACTCAGGCTTAATTCCATAAATTTCTTCCACTTTCTGAGAATCAAAATGAATATCCTTCTGAGGGTTATAAACTTCTATTCCCTCAGTTACCATCTGAAGCACATCCTTATCAGAACTGACAATTACAGGGTAAAATCCCTTATCTTTACCTTTTATAGCCAGATAAGCAAGGACATCATCTGCCTCATATCCCGGGATTTCAAATATCGGAATGTTGTACCCGGAAATTATCTCTTTGAGCACCGGCAATTGCATTTTTAAGGCTTCTGGTATCGGCTTTCTTGTTATCTTATATTCCTTATATGTTTCATGCCTGAATGTTGGACCCTTATGGTCAAAAGCAACAACCAGATATTCGGGATTCGCTTCTTTAATTATTTTTCTGAGCATATTCAAAAATCCATAAATAGCATTGGTAGGGAACCCTTTTGAGGTTGTAAGAGGAGGGAGAGCATAAAATGCCCTGTAGACATAAGAACTACCATCTATTAAGTATAAGATTTTATTATCTGGCATTAATTGAAAGTCTATTCTTCTCTGGGGACTAGCTCTATAATTTTCTCAAATTCCTGTTTGGCACTTGTGAAATCTTTTTTCTGGAAGTAGTCAAGACCATTTTTGTAATGAAGATTAATCTGAGACAATCTGTATTCTATATCGGCTTTTTTATACATTTCCTGATACTTCTTATCCTCAGGGACTAAAATAACCGCTTGCTTAAATTCTTTACAGGCATTCTCATAAAGTCCCTTCTCGAAGAAAAACATACCCTTTTGAAAATGTTTCTCGGCAGTGACCTTCTTGACTCCTTTCTGTTCCTGTATCTTTCTGGCCACCTCCTGGGCTAGGATTTTCGCCTCCACTTCCTTTGCTTGCTCGGGAGCATATTTCCACAGTTTCTCCCAGGCTTTCTTGGTCCAGGGGTCATTGGGATTTCCCAATTCCACCCTTTTTATAAAATGAGGGATTGCCTGTTCAATTTTATTCATACTTTCATAAAGAAGAGCAAGATTCATATGGGCTTCTGCGAAATCAGGGTTAATTCTTATGGCAGTTAAATATT
Source organism: Candidatus Omnitrophica bacterium 4484_49 (assembly GCA_002085265.1). Classification (GTDB taxonomy): domain Bacteria; phylum Omnitrophota; class Gorgyraeia; order Kaelpiales; family Kaelpiaceae; genus 4484-49. The sequence goes on from NATI01000033.1 coordinate 8,069, forward strand.
CCTGTTCTGCTTTATCCAGAAGTCCCTTGGTCTCGTAAGCGATACCCAGATCATTGTGAGGAACAGCATAATGGGGGTCAAGAGCTATGGCTTTTTTATAGTAAACAATAGCCAGCTCGATATCCCCTGCCTGCTGAGCCTGATACCCCTTTTGACGATATTCTCGAGCCTCCTTGGCAAATTCTTGAGAAAACACCAGACCAGTAAAGAAGAACATAATAATTATGAAACTACTCAGAAATACCCTTTTCATTTTCGTAATAATAAATTTTTTGCTTTGCCTTCCATACCCAGGGGTCATTTTCAGTATTTGACTTCTTCACCCTAAGTTTATAATACTCAATAGCGAGCTCAATTTTCCCCATTTTTTCATATAACCGAGCCAAGTTGTAATAAGAAGATAAATAATCCCCGTCAACTTCTATTGCTTTCTTTAAAGTCTTTTCTGCTTTTGCATAAAGACCGTTTTTTTCGTATGCCAGCGCACTGATATATTAAAGCCTGGTGTTCTGCAAGGTCAGAAAGTTCATAAGTTTTACAACTCGCTCCCCCTACTATCAACATCATCAATAGGAACCTATACATTTCTATCCATTATTATCATCTTCAGTCCTATTTGTAAAGATAAAATTCATCTATATAAATCCTGCCCTCTTTTACAGTAGTAATCTTCTCATCAAATACAATTGTGAACTCATAAGCCTCACTGAAATCAGCCTCTTTATTCATCTTATCCAGTGGAATAATTACCTGTTTCCATTCCGTTGTCGCCCCTTCCACTATAAACCTGGCAATTTTACCTTTCATATTTTTAATCTCAACCACAAACTTATCAGCAAACGGCATATGAGGATCGCC
>NATI01000084.1 GCA_002085265.1 Candidatus Omnitrophica bacterium 4484_49
CGAGCCAACTCCACAAGGTCAGATACCAATGCCGAGGTGGTAGGATTCTTACCTGCTCCCCGTCCATAAAAAAGCATCTCTCCCACCAGATCTGCTTTCAGATATACAGCATTATATACCCCACGCACTGATGCCAGAACATGTTCTACCGGAAGAAGAGTGGGATGAACTCGAGCCTCTATTCGCCTCCCGTTTTTCTTGGCTATCGCTAAAAGTTTTATCCTGTAGCCCAATTCCAGAGCGTATTTTATATCAAGATGAGAAATACATCTTATACCCTCTTTAAATATCTTTGTGAATTCAGGAGAATATCCAAAACCAAGACGAATAAGTATTGCCAGTTTATGAGCAGAATCAATTCCATCTATGTCCAGACTGGGATTTCTTTCAGCATATCCCCGCTTTTGAGCAATCTTTATTGCCTCCGCCATTGAAATTTCATCAGTTTCCATCAAAGTCAGAATATAATTGGAGGTGCCATTAACTATTCCCAGCATACTTTCTATCTGGCTGGAAATGAGAGACTGACTTATATCTTTTATAATTGGTATTCCTCCCGCCACTGCTGCTTCATATCCCAGATAAAGATTTTTTCTCTTAGCCAGTTGGAAAATTTCATCTCCATTTTCAGCCAGAAGTGCTTTATTGGCAGTAATAATATGCTTGCCATTTTCTAAAGCCCCAAGGATATACTTGCAGGCAGGCTGTATTCCTCCAATAAGTTCTACAATTACATCAATATCAGGTGTAGAAATTAACTTCTCAACACTTGGAAAGAGCAAATGGCGGTAAGATTGGGGGACTTTTTTAACATCCTTTTCTACTATTCCCCGAAGTTCAAAAATAATGCCAGTCTTCTGCTTAAGAAAATTTTTCCTGGAAATAAGATAGGCAGCAAAAGCACTACCAATATTCCCAAAACCAATAAGTCCGATATTAATCTTTCTTTTCATAGCTTAAGAGCTTATCATAGATTATAACAGAAAATTTGGCAAAAAGAATAATAAAATTAACGGCGGAGTATGTTAATTAAAATGATAATGTATTATTATCATACATGGGTAACAAAATAGAGGAGCCAAAGGATGTTTTTCAGGGACGCTAAATTTCCCCAGCGAGGAAATTTAGCTCGACTTTATTGCTCGCTCCCCCGCCAGAGGCGAGGACCGTGCCCGCTCGCAATAAAAACGCCCTTCAAAACATCCTTTGGCTCTTTTATCTATAGAATGAGAAGTGTTACCTATGTTTTCAAATAATATATTAATTAAAATGATACCTAACGTATGACATATTGGCTATAATTAGAATATGCGTGATTTCTATCTGTATTTCAAACTTTATCCCCGATTGCTCAATACTTCAGTTATAAAAAATGGCCTTAGTTATATCTGGGCCAGGAAAACCACATTTCCCTTAACTATAAATTTTCTCATTACTTCTAAATGTAACTTTAAATGTAAAATGTGCAGTTTTTATGGAAGTGGACAGCCAGAAACTCCGGATCTCTCTACCCCGGAAATAATCAAGTTTATAAAAACTATCTCCTCATATAAACCCATAATTCATATCGGAGGAGGGGAGCCTTTTATGCGCAAGGATATATACCAGATAATAACCGAAATTAAAAAACTGGGAATGCCTCTTTTAATCACTACCAATGGTTATCTCCTCGATACCGCCAAAATTAAAAAACTGGATGTTGATTACATCATATTTTCTCTTTACGGCCCACCACAAGTCCATAACGAAATCACAGGGATAACAGATGCTTATGAAATTGCTTTAAAAAAAATCAAGGCCCTCCCCAAAGAAAGAGTAATTGTATCCACAACTGTAATGCTGGAAAATGTAGATTATCTGGAGGAATTTATTAAAACTATCCTGGAACATGGAATAAGAAAAATAAAAGTAGAAAACCTCAATTACATAACTCCTCAGGAATATGAAAACCATCCTTCTGAAATCAATGGCTATATACTTAAACCGACCACATTAATCACCCCCTCTTTTTCTCACTCTCAAGTGCAAAAACTCTGGAAGAGAATAGGAAAATTAAAAACCAGATACAGAGGAAAATTTTTTCTTAAACCCGACTTAGACAAAAAAGGATTTTTCAACTGGTACCTGGGTAGAGAGACAAATATATCATGTAATTTCATCCGTCATTCGATATTCATAGATAGCGATGGGGCGATTATTCCCTGCCAGTTTCTAAAAGATTGCAAACTTGGTAATATAACTAGAGATGATGTAAAATATGTATGGCGATCTCAAAATTTTGAAAAGTTCCGGGAATTAATTGACCGCCTAAATCTTCCGGTGTGCCGAAGGTGCTGTAAATCCTGAAGATATTATCCTTGACATAAGAATGTAAGAGTATATCTTTTTATGAAGATGTTATCTCCTTAAAACTTGGGGTGAATAAATATGGATATAGAAAAATACTGGGAAAAAGCTATAAAGCATACAGAAGTTGAAAGAGCCAGAATCAGCTACCTGAATATTAATACCTCTACGATTCTGCCTTACATTATCCTCTCCGAATCTATGGTGGATAATTCTGATACCGTGATCAGAAAGGGTAAAATTGAAGTCACAAAACCAGTGATATACCTTCCGGATCATACCCCTATACTGGAAGGATTTGAATTTGAGGATAATCCACTCAGCGACACTGTAAAGAAATATAAAGAAGAATTAATTAAAGCCGAAGATGTTTACACCGGACTCATTATTGGACCCGATGATTGCTGGCAATTTTCACTCCTCATTTATGTAGCGGGATTGGTTATGAAATCTGCTCCTCAAGATATAAAGAAGTTCCTTGAGGAACTCAGGAAAAAATTCAGACAGGAATAGAAGATTTCTCTCGCTTCAGTATTTTCAAGAATGCATCTACAACTTCAGGGTCAAATTTTCTACCTCTCTCTTCTTTTATAATTCTTATAGCCTCCTCTTGAGATAAAGCCTTCCGGTAAGGTCTATCGGAAATTAAAGCATGATAGACATCTATAACGCTCACAATTCTTGCTCCTAAAGGAATTTCTTCTCCTTTTATTCCCCACCTATTCCCTTTCCCATCATATCTTTCATGGTGATAAAGAATTATAGGTACTACGTCTCTTAAAAATTTCATTGTTTTTATAATATTAGCTCCAATTTCAGGATGAAGCCTGATTAAGGCTTTTTCCTTTTCATTCAGAGGACCAGGTTTTTTCAAAATGGAATCAGAAATACCAATTTTACCGATGTCATGTAATATCGCTCCGATCTTTATCATTTCCACTTCTTCGGGAGGAAGTCCTAATTCCTCAGCCAGAAGCCCCGCATAGTAGGCGGTAATCTCAGAATGTTTCTCCGTGTAGTAATCTTTGGCTTTTACCGCATTACTCAATGCCAGAACAGTTTCGAATATCGCAGAGTGTAATCTCTTAGCCAGAAGTTGGAGCTGATTCTGGAAAGACACATATTCCTTCCCCTTTTCCAGTTTATGTAAGTAATGAGCATTGGAAATGTTATTAGCAGAAGCAACTGTATTTCCACCCATTTCCTTGGCAGTATTCAGAATAGACTTAGCCTTATCCAGAAAGACCCCCAGATCTTCACATTTATCCTCAGGATAAGAAACTACAGAAATTGTAGATGTAATACTTATGGACTTCTCTTTCCCAACCCTTAAGGAATTTAAAGCATCCAGAATTCTATGAGCTAAGTTTATCGCACCTTTTTTATCGGTCTGGGGAAGTATAATCAGAAAAGAATCCTCTCCCCATCTGCCCACCAGATCTTTATCTCTCACATTTTGAATCAAGGTCCTGGCTACCAGTTTAAGTACTCGGTCTCCCTCTTCCAGACCTAAAGTATGGTTTATAAAATCAAAATTATCTATATCAATTAAAAGCAGTGATAGTATCCCTTTTTCGTCTTTGGTAGCCAGAAACTCCTCTTTTACTTTCTTCATCAGAATCCGATAATTTAGAACCCGGGTTAGAGGATCCTGATAGATAATCTTCCGTAAAATCTTCCTTCTCCTCTCTCCAGCAATTTCCTCTTTATTCTTAGCAATCAGTTGAATCAGGATGTAAGTTTTTCTTCTGTAATTTAATCTATTAAAATGGGCAACTACCATTACCTTTCTATTATCTCTGGTATTTAATTCCAGAACTGTCGTTCCAGAATTTTTTGTGACCAGATTATTGAAATTCTGTCTATATTTCTCAGAAATAAATTGAAGAAAAGTCTTGCCTTTAATAAACTGAGAAGAATAACCGAGAAGAGAATACAAACTTTTAGAGGCAGAAACAATACAAAAGCTGGACTTATCTAAAATTACAGTAGGCAGTAAAATATTTTTCAAAAATTCCCTTGAAAATACTTTATCCATCTTTTAAAAATATTAGCATTATAAAAGAATAAAAGCAAATTTTTTATTTGTTCTCTCTTTAAAAAATCATTATCATAAATAAAAAAGTGAGGTGAAAAATGCAAGAACAAGAAATTTTTGAAAAAGTGGATTCGTTTATTACCAATGTAGAAAAAGTAATTATTGGGAAACACGATGTAGTAAGCATTGCAATTGCAGTCCTCCTCTCGGAAGGACATCTACTTATGGAAGATGTTCCAGGTATGGGAAAGACAATGCTGGCTAAAGCACTGGCAAAATCATTTGCAGGGACTTTCCGGAGAATACAGTTTACCCCCGACCTTCTCCCTTCTGATGTTACAGGAAGTTACATATATGACCAGAAAACAGGAGATTTCGTATTTCGCCCTGGCCCGATATTCGCTAATATTGTCATAGCCGATGAAATTAACCGCGGCACACCTCGAACGCAGAGCAGTCTGCTGGAACCCATGGAGGAATACCAGGTAACTGTAGACGGGAACACATTTAAACTGGAAAAGCCCTTCTTCCTTATCGCCACCCAGAATCCTGTGGAACGAGAGGGGACATATTTCCTTCCTATTTCTCAGACAAAAGAAGAGATAATCCATATCCAGGAATTTGTAAAAACAATAAAAGTAGATTCTCGACTGTATGAATATATAGTGAATATAACACAGTTAACCAGAGAATCAGATAAATTTATCCTGGGTGTAAGCCCTAGAGCATCTTTGGACCTATTCCGTCTTTCTCAGGCCTTTGCTTTACTGGAAAAGAGAAACTATGCTATCCCTGACGACGTTAAAAAGGCGGCTCCCTTGATTCTTGCACATCGAGTAATTCCTGCCACGGCAGTAAAAGCAGAAAAAGATATGCCTGAAGAAATAATAAAAGAGATGCTGAATGAAATTTCAGTCCCGATTTAAAATCAAATTTGTCCTCACTCAATTTGGAATAATTCTTATCTTTTTCTCTCTTATCTTAGCCATTGTAGGATATTTATCTCAATCCAATCTTATTTATCTTTTATCTTCGGGACTCATATCACTCGTCGTTGTTGACTTCATATTTTCTATCTTCGCAGTGAAAGGAGTAAGGATAATGCGCTTCTGTCCTGGACACGCTTCCCGGGGAAAAGAATTCACAATAAAATTGCGCATAGAGAGCAAATCTTCTACCCGATATCTGCTCCAAATAACGGATGGAAGCTTTGCTCCCAATCTTCCCGGAGAAAAACTCCCTCTTATTTCAAAACTTGCCCAAGGTCAACATATCTTCCAGAGTTATAAAAAAACTATCAAAGCCCGTGGAATTCATACCATAAATAATTGTGTTGTAGAAAGTTTATTCCCATTAGGAATATGGAAAGCTCAAAAAACATACCCTCTGCGTTCAGAAATAATCGTCTATCCCGAATTTTTTGAAGCCCCACAATTTAACATCTCTTACAGAGGAATTAGGACAGAATTCGCCAATACCACTTCCAGCCGCCCAGGAACAGGGGGAGATTTCTTCGACATAAGAGAATACCAACCCGGAGACAGTCTGAAGCATATCCACTGGAGAGCAACAGCACGTGTAGGAAAACTAATGGTTAAACAACTGGAGAAATATACCCTCTCCAATCTATCCATAATTTTAGATAACTCTAAAGAACTGATTCTGGGGCTGGGGGAAGAATCTAATTTTGAGTATGCGATAAAAACTGCTGCCACTATCGCCAACAGGGCATTATCTACAAGGTATCACGTAAAATTCATCTATTATGATCATCTCAGCAACCAGATTAAGTCACTGAAAGTCTACGGGATAATGACCCCGATACTTGACATCCTGGCCAGAATAGAACCCAGTGAAAATATAAATCTCGAAAAATTGATAGATAAAGCTGAAGGTGAAATAGATAAGGAAAGTGTAGCAGTATTTCTACTGCTTACTCTAAGCAAAGAAGCAACATCCAGAATTGTAACCCTGACTCAGAAGGGAATCGAATGTGTACTGATATTATTCAACCCCCGTTCATTTGCTGCTGTGATTGACCCCAAAGTGGCAAAATTCTACAGGATTTTCTCAGAATTAATGGCTCAAGAAGCATATTTTCTCAGCGGTAGAGGAATAAGGATCTATATGGTCAACCAGGGTGAATCTATCTCTCAGGCATTAAGCAGACCCTATATGCTGGTAAATATCTAAATAACATGCTTTTTCATATAGTATCTTATTTGTTATTGTTTTTGGGCATCGCCTGCTTACCTCTATGCCAAGGATTATATACTCATTTCTTGCTTGCTTTTTTCCTGTTCACATTTGCTTACTCTGCCCAAATAATAAAGAAGTTCTATTTATCCAAAGCCAGTCAGCAATCTCTAATAGCAATTTCTGTCTTTCTCGCTATTGGTGCTCTGGCAAGTGTCAGAAAAATTGGAGAATGGCAACTGGTATGGATAAGCTGGTATCTACTTCTGGCTATCCAGGTTTTATATTTATTCCAACCTAAAAAGACCCCAGGATGGTTATCTTCATATTTGTTAAGTGCCCTTCAGTTAGGCATCGCCGCTGAATATACAAAATCTCCTGCTTTCTTTATATTTTATTTATTATTTTTAGCCCTCTCTCCTCTTGGATTCGATGCTGGTGGAAACAGATAAACCTTTTTTGTGGCGTGTGGAGGCATTTAACGATTTTGAATTTAAAAGTGGAGTCTGGTCCATAAAGGTCAAAGACCGAAGGCAATTCACCCTCCAAAATGGATACCTGCGATTAACCCCCCTATATTTATCACAGGCTTCTCTTATAAAAATGCGACCGCAGCAATTTATTCATCATAAATTCTACATAAAAAACTTCACAGGAAATCTCTTGCCTTGCGCTTATCAAGTATTAGAAATAGGTGACCTTCCGGCAACAAGGGTAAATGTCGATGTTTCAGAAAATATCTACTTACCCCAACAATTAAAATTCAACACCAGTTATAATGTAGTTTCTATCCAAAAAATTTTTCCCTCTCACATATTACGTTCTCTGCCCAGAAAATATCCAGAGATTTTATTTGAAGATTTCCGCGGAGATTGCGAATATTTCGCCACCGCTTTAGTAATTATGCTCAGAATCGCTGGGATACCTGCTAGACTTGTAATCGGGTTTTCTAAAGGAGATTACGATCCCGTCTCCAGAATCACCATAGTAACTCCTGAATATGCCCATGCCTGGGTAGAGGTATATTTCCCAGAAGTAGGGTGGTTAACCTGTGATCCCATCCCCAATGGAGTTAATGCCCAACAATGGTCAGAGACACCTTCCCCTGAGATTCCCAAATCTGAAATTCTGACACTGGCAAAAGAAGAAATAACTCCTCCTGAAGAGGAATTAGTCCCTCCTGAGGAAGCAGCTCCTGAAGAAGAAGTCACTCCTCCTGAAGAAGAGG
>NATI01000034.1 GCA_002085265.1 Candidatus Omnitrophica bacterium 4484_49
TCGCGGACATGTTCCACTCAAGGGAATGCTCCTCAACTTCATGTTACAAGAAATTCAACGAAACTGTTGTGAACCATAAGCACGAAGATTTCCCATTATATCGGGGAAGAGACAGTTCGTTGATTGTCAAAGCACTGGAAGAGGATAGAATTATAGTCACCCGGAGGAGAAAGTTAGCGGAGGAATCTGCGGTTAAGAAAATCATTATCCATCATGACCTGCTTAAAAATCAGTTAAAGGAATTGAAGGAAACTCTGAAGTTGAATTTTAACACCGCCAGTCTGTTCTCGAGATGTGCGGAGTGTAATGCTCAAATTAAAAAAGTGGACAGAGAATCCGTCAGGAATAAAGTTCCAGAATATGTATACGAAACTCAGGAAGTGTTTTATAAATGTCCTAAATGTAAGAGAGTCTTCTGGCAGGGAACACATTGGGAACTTGCGAGGAAATATCTGGGAGAACTTTTAGATGATAGTAATTGACCTCCACATTCATTCTAAATACAGCCGTGCTACCAGCAGGGATATGGATTTAGACCATCTTAGTGAGTTTGCTAAACTTAAAGGAATAGATGTCTTGGGCACGGGAGATTTTACCCATTTCCTCTGGCTCCAGGAGTTGAAATCTAAACTTACACCTAAAAGTTATGGAATTTATGAATATAAGGGGACTCATTATATACTGACTGCTGAAGTCTCCAGTATTTATTCCCAAAAAGGGAGATTGCGTAAAATTCACAATTTGATAATGGCTCCTTCGTTTGAGGTTGTGGAGAGGATAAATGCCCAGCTTGCTAAATTCGGCAATCTGTCTGCAGATGGGAGACCAATTTTGGGGTTGTCTGCGAAGGACCTTGTGGAAATTGTTTTGAGTATAGATGAAAACTGTATGATAATTCCCTGCCATATCTGGACGCCCTGGTTCAGTCTGTTTGGCTCCAATTCCGGTTTCGATGATATTGAAGAATGTTTCGGTCCTTATACCAAGTATATATACGCTCTGGAAACCGGTCTTTCCAGCGATCCCGCGATGAATTGGCGTCTTTCTAAACTTGATTCTTATATTTTAGTTTCAAATTCTGATAGCCATTCTCCTTCCAGAATTGGGAGGGAGGCGAATGTTCTGAATACGAAGATTGATTATATGGAGATAATTACTGCTATGAGAAATAAAGATAAAAGCAAGTTTTTATACACTATAGAATTTTATCCCCAGGAAGGGAAGTATCATTACGATGGCCATCGCAATTGTGGAATAAGCCTTTCGCCCAGGGAGAGTATGAAGCTTAATAATATCTGTCCGGTGTGTAAAAGGCCATTGACAATTGGAGTTATGCATCGCGTGGAACAACTTGCTGATAGAGAAGAAGGGGTGGTGCCGGAATCAGCGATTCCTTTTAAAAATTTAATACCACTGGATGAGATAATTGCGGAGACTAAAGGTGTTCAGAAAAATGCTCAGTCAGTGATTGCAGAGTATAAGAGTTTGATACAGAGATTTGGGTCAGAACTGGAAATTCTACTTCATATGGAAGAGGATTTTTTGAGAGAGAATTTGCCTTCTAAATTAGCGGAAGGGATAATCAGAGTGAGGAATGGGAATGTGAAAATTGAGCCCGGATATGATGGGGTTTATGGAAAGATTAAAGTATTTGACGACCAGGAACAGGGAAGAGGTGGAGAGAAACAATTGAGTCTTTTCTGATATGAAAGCGATACTTGTTCTTGAGGATGGAAGTTATTTTGAAGGGCGGGCTTTTGGGTATTCGGGAGAGAAATTTGGAGAAGTTGTCTTTAATACCAGTATAACCGGTTATCAGGAAATTTTAACTGACCCTTCTTACAAGGGACAGATTGTATGTATGACTTATCCCCATATTGGAAATTATGGCGTCAACTCTGAGGATATAGAATTTGCTCATCCTCAAGTGGAGGGATTTGTAGTCCGGGAACTTTCACCACTGGTTTCCAACTGGAGAGCAGAGGAGGATTTAGACTCTTATCTGGAAAAATATAAAATTACAGGAATAGAGGGAGTTGATACCAGAGAACTGACCAGGAAAATAAGAATTAAGGGAGCAATGCGGGGTGGTATTTCCAGTGTGGATTTAAATCCCAAATCACTATTGGAGCGAGTTCTACAGTCCCCCCAGATGGTAGGAAGAAACTTAGCCTGTGAGGTAAGTTGTACCCAGCCTTATTATTTTCAGGAAGAGGGGGAAGTGGAGATTGCTGTCTGGGATTGTGGAGTTAAGAAAAGTATTCTCCAGATGCTGGCAAAAAATAACTGCCGGGTTAAAGTTTATCCTGTCCATTCCAGCGGTGAGGATATACTTAAGGATAAACCTCAGGGGCTTTTGGTTTCCAATGGTCCTGGCGATCCAGCAGCAGTTATTCATGTTATAACCGAACTTAAAAAACTTCTGGGTAAGTTGCCCATATTCGGGATATGTCTTGGTCATCAAATACTGGGACTTGCACTTGGTGGAAAAACCTACAAATTAAAATTTGGTCATCACGGAGGTAATCATCCTGTTAAGGATTTAAACACCGGGAAAATTGATATTACTGCCCAGAATCATGGGTTCTGTGTTGACCCTGATTCCATTTCAGATTGTTGCCAGATAACTCATATAAATCTTTATGATAAAACTCTGGAGGGTTTTCGGCATAAAAAGATGCCAATAATGGCTGTGCAGTACCATCCGGAAGCAGGTCCTGGGCCCAATGATGCCAAGCATATATTTAAGGAATTTGTGGATATGGTAAAGAACAATGCCTAAGAGAACTGATATAAGAAAAATTTTGATAATCGGTTCCGGCCCGATTGTAATCGGACAGGCCTGTGAGTTTGATTATTCCGGGACTCAGGCCTGTAAGGCATTAAGGCAGGAAGGTTTTGAGATCGTACTTTTAAATTCCAATCCTGCTACTATTATGACTGACCCCGAGTTTGCCGATCGTACTTATATTGAACCAATTACAGTTGAGGTGTTAGACAGGATACTGGAGAGAGAAAAACCGGATGCAATCCTCCCCACATTAGGAGGACAGACAGCATTGAATGTCGCTGTTAAGGCTCATGATGAGGGAGTTCTTAAAAGACATAAGGTAAAACTCATTGGAGCGAATGAGGAGGCGATACGAAAAGCAGAGGATAGGGAGTTGTTTAAGAAGGCGATGGAGAAGATAGGGCTGGAAGTACCCAGAAGTGACAAAGCATACACTTTGAAGGAGGCCAGGGCTATAGTTGAAAGACTGGGATTCCCTGTGATTATCAGGCCGAGTTTTACACTGGGTGGAACGGGAGGAGGAATTGCGTATAACTGGGAAGAATTTGATGAGATAGCCCAGAGAGGGCTTTCTCTTTCTATGATTAATGAAATTTTAATTGAAGAATCAGTTATTGGCTGGAAGGAGTTTGAACTCGAGGTAATGCGTGACCTCAAAGATAATGTGGTTATTATATGTTCCATAGAGAACTTTGACCCAATGGGGATTCATACTGGAGATTCTATTACAGTTGCCCCTGCTCAGACATTAACTGATAAGGAATATCAGAGAATGCGAGATGCAGCAATTGCCTGTATTCGGGAAATTGGAGTGGAGACTGGAGGTTCCAATATACAATTTGCAGTAAATCCTGAGGATGGCAGGATGGTTATAATAGAGATGAATCCCAGAGTCTCGCGGTCTTCAGCACTTGCTTCCAAGGCAACAGGTTTTCCCATTGCTAAGATTGCTGCTAAACTGGCTGTTGGATATACTCTGGATGAGATTCCCAATGATATTACCAAGAAAACTCCAGCTTCCTTCGAGCCGGTCATAGATTATTGTGTGGTGAAAATTCCAAGGTGGGCATTTGAGAAATTTCCTCAGGCTGATTCCACATTGACTACCCAGATGAAATCAGTGGGAGAAGTGATGGCAATTGGTAGAACATTTAAGGAGGCACTTCAGAAAGGATTGCGGTCACTGGAAATTGGAAGATCAGGGTTGGGTTATGACGGGAAGGAGACAGAGAGGTCAGTCAGTGATGAAGAATTGAGGAAGAAGCTCATTATACCCAATGGTGACAGGATATTTTATATTAAAGAAGCATTACGAAGAGGGATGGATATAGACGAAATTTATGAACTTACCAGAGTGGATAAGTGGTTTCTGGCTCAGATAAACCAGATTGTAATCTTTGCTGAGGAATTGAGACAGAAGTATTCCTACAATTTATTTTCTCAAAAAGGGGAAGGGCCTCCCTATGAGGTCCTTTACAAGGCGAAACAATATGGTTTTTCTGACCGACAGCTGGCTCATATTCTGGGTAAAGATGAGGATGAGATAAGAAGGTGGCGGGAGGATAAGAATCTCCAGTGTGTTTATAAACTTGTGGATACCTGTGCCGCAGAGTTTGAAGCTTATACACCTTATTATTATTCTACCTATGAACGGGAAAATGAAGCCCGGCATACTAAAAAGAAAAAAATCGCTATTCTAGGAGGAGGACCCAATAGAATTGGTCAGGGAATTGAATTTGATTACTGTTGCGTGCATGCGGTATTTGCACTTCGGGAGCTGGGATATGAGACGATAATGATAAACTCCAATCCCGAGACAGTCTCCACTGATTATGATACCGCCGACAAGTTGTACTTTGAGCCTCTGACCAAAGAAGACGTCCTTAACATAATTCATCAGGAAAGACCAGAAGGGATAATTGTTCAATTTGGAGGACAGACGCCGTTAAATCTTTCGGTGCCATTACGAGAAGCAGGAGTAAATATTCTGGGAACGTCTGCTGACAGTATAGATAGAGCAGAAGACCGCAGAAGATTTAAACAACTTCTGGAAAAGTTAGATATTCATCAACCACCAAATGGGACCGCTACTAATCTGGAAGAGGCAAAGAGAATCGCTCATGAAATAGGATATCCTGTGCTTTTACGACCTTCTTATGTTCTGGGTGGAAGAGCCATGGAGATTGTATATGATGATGAAGATCTGGAAAGATTTATGAAATATGCCGTGCAGGCATCAGAGGAGCATCCTGTCCTTATAGATAAGTATCTTGAGGATTCCATAGAGGTGGATGTGGACATGATAGCGGATGGCAGAATTCAAATAATCGGAGGAGTAATGGAGCATATTGAAGAAGCAGGTGTTCATTCCGGAGATTCAGCAATGGTCCTGCCTCCATATAGCCTTCCTGATGAGATTGTTGATAAGATAAAGCAATATACAATTGCCATGGCTAGGGAATTAAACATTGTAGGTTTGATGAATGTTCAGTATGCAGTGAAGGAGGATACTATATATGTATTGGAGGTGAATCCTCGTGCTTCCAGGACAATTCCCTTCGTGAGTAAGGCGATAGGAGTACCTCTGGCTAAACTGGCAGCAAAGATTATGGCAGGTGAAAGGCTTAAAACTCTGGGTTTTACAAAAGAAGTGGATCCAGGTTACATTGCAGTTAAAGAATCTGTATTTCCCTTCAATAGGTTCCCGGGAGTTGATATAATTCTGGGACCGGAGATGAAGTCTACAGGAGAAGTTATGGGTATAGATACAGATTTTGGAAAAGCATACCTTAAATCTCAAATAGCGGCAGGGCAAAATTTACCTACTCAGGGTCAGGTATTTGTGAGTGTTAAAAATAAAGATAAGAGAAAAATCGTGTTCATTGCCAAACGCCTTAAGGATCTGGGGTTTTCATTGGTTGCCACTTCGGGGACCGCTAAAGTCCTTAAGAAACACGGTGTAAGTGTAAGGACCATTTACAAAATTCAGGAAGGAAGACCCAATGTTCTGGACCTGATGAAGAACCGTGAGATTCAACTGATTATCAATACTCCTTCCGGCAAGGTTTCCAGAGAGCATGAGGTTAAAATCCGCAGTCACGCTGTTCAATACGGGATACCGATAGTAACTACAATACCCGGAGCCCAGGCTACCGTAAATGCCTTAGAGTCATTACTCGGGGAACAGTTCAGTGTCAAATCATTACAGGAATACCACAGGGAAATGAAAGGGGTGGATTATGCCAGAGTTACCAGAGGTAGAAACGATTCGGCATGACCTTCAGAGTTTAATTTTAGGTAAGAGAATTAAAAGTATAGATGTCAGGGATAAAAATCTTCTGAAAAAACCCCGAAAACTTGTCTCCTGGAGAAAGGGAATCCACTCTAAAGTTAAAAATGTAGTCAGAAAGGGCAAGTTTCTGATTCTGGAACTAGCCAATGGATTTAAAATTGTCATCCATCTTAGAATGACGGGACAACTGCTTTATGGAACTAATGAAGATTTTTCTATCAAGTTGATATTTACTGATAAAAGTTTCTTATCTTATCGGGATAAGAGAAGATTGGGAGAGTGGTATCTGGTTAAAGATGTGAATGAAATTCCCCTTATAAAAGAGATGGGAATAGACCCGCTGTCTTCCAAATTCAACATCTATATTTTAAAGTCTCTTTTGGAGAAGAAGAATAAACAGATGTATAACTTCCTTATGGACCAGAGAGTAATCGCTGGTATTGGGAATATATATGCTAATGAAATTCTGTATCGGGCGAAGATAAGTCCATTTAGAAAAAGTTCAGAACTTAAAGATAGGGAGATTGAGAATCTTTATTATGCTATTCTGGAAATATTAAATAAAGCGCTGAAAGCAGGTGGGTCCTCCATAGATAGTTATCTGGATGCCTGGGGGACTCCTGGCAAATATAGTTACGAGCATCTTGTTTACGGAAAAGAAGGACAGTTCTGTCCCTTCTGTCCCAGTAAAATTCATCGGGTAAAACTCGGAGGGCGCTCTGTTTATTACTGTCCGGGATGTCAACAGTGAAGCCAGTCCACAGAAAGTTAAGAGTGGTTTCCAATAAGAGATTAGCCAGTGACCATTATCTGCTGGAGTTGGAGGTAGATGAGAATATATCTCTCCTGCCCGGACAGTTCTTACAGCTGCGGTTGGAAGATGGTATGCAATTCTTGAGAAGGCCATTCAGCATCTTTGATTGTGAAAATGAGATTATAAAGATTCTGTATAAATTGCGGGGTAATGTTACCGCTCTCATGTCTAAAGTGAAAAAGTCCGATTTAGTTGATGTCATATTCCCGTTAGGAAATCATTTCCCTCAACCGGAGAAGGGGAAGGTTGTTTTGGTATCAGGTGGAACTGGCTTTGCGCCGTTACATTTCTTAGCTAAAGAACTCTTGAATAACAAAAATTTGACTCTCGAGTTTCTCATTGGAGGGAAAGGTAGCGAAGTAGAGGCGTTTAAAAATTTTCTCCCCTCTGCTGTCAGTGTTAAAATAGCCACGGAAAATGGAAGTGCTGGTGAAAAAGGTCTGGTTACAGACCTGATTGCAGATATTGAGGGATGGATTTATTCTGCAGGTCCTATAGCGATGCTTAAGACAGTATATGAGAAGATCAAGGTTAGAGAAAACCCTGCTTATTTTTCGTTTGAGGCCCATTTTGCCTGTGGGTTGGGGTTATGTTGGGGGTGTGTTTTACCCACCCGAGAGGGATTTGTAAGAGTCTGTAAAGAGGGGCCGGTGTTTTCACCCTATGTCGTAAAATGGGAAGAGATTTAAATCTGGGATTGGAGTGTTGGGGGATAGGCTTTCAGAATCCTGTAATTATCGCCTCCGGGTGTATAGAATATGACGAGTCCTTATCAGAGGTATTTCCTTTTAGGGAATGTGGGGCTCTTGTCACCAAGACTATTACTCTGGATAGAAGGGATGGTAATCCTATGCCCCGTACCACCGAGGTTGACTGTGGAATGCTCAATTCCATTGGCCTTCAGAATGAGGGAATTTATCATTATGTAAAGAAGATCCTTCCCAGGATAAGTAATGAACTTCAGATACCAATTATCACCAGCATCGCAGGATTCAGTATTGAAGAATATGCCAGCATTGCTTCTCATCTTGATAGAGAGAAGGCAGTGGCAGCGATAGAGATAAATATATCCTGTCCAAATCTGGAAAAGAGTAAAGATGAGAGTCTTTTGTTTGCTCAGGACCCTTATATGAGTTATGGGGTTGTGAAAGCGGTTCGAGAGTCCACTACAAAACCTGTTATAGTAAAACTTTCTCCGGATGTTACTGATATTGTTGCAATAGCACAGGCAGTTGTGGATGCAGGTGCTGATGGGCTTACTGTAGCCAATACCTATCCTGCGATGGCTGTGGATATAGAGACTAGGAGACCAAAACTGGGAAATATTACCGGCGGAATGAGTGGACCTGCCATCAGACCTTTGACTTTAAAAAAATTGTGGGATGTATATTCTAATGTGAGAGATGTACCTATAATTGCCTCCGGGGGTATTATGGATGCCTCCCATGCTGTGGAGTATATAATCGCGGGGGCGACATTTATCAGTTTGGGTACAGTTAACTTTATAAATCCCGGAGCTGTGCTGGAGGTTATATCTGGCATAAAAGATTATCTCTTGAGACATAAGATGAGTTATAAAGAACTAATTGGGAGCTTGAAAATTGACTGAGGCGATTATCGTGGCACTTGATGTGGAAG